>NZ_JBAIYR010000465.1:0-1669 GCF_036763145.1 Desulfovibrio sp. 1188_IL3213
CACGGGCATTGCAGCGCGGGATCGCCACTTAGCGTCCCGCTCGCAAAGCACGCGCCAGCTTCAAGACAGCGCCAGACCTGACACCACATGGCAGCTACAAAATGTGCGAAAAATTCTGGACACTACCAATACCCCGACGATGCCAGCCACCACACCACCAATAAATGTCCACGTCTTGCTCATGCTTTTCTCCTTTTCTGTTGGGCAAACGCAGAGGGCGGGTCTGACCCCACCCCTGTGTGCCTGTTCATGGTTAGTCGTCCCAGTTTTCTTTGATGACCTGCAACACAGCAATGGCCACAGGTATCCACGCCAACGGGTTCATATATCCTCCTTGGGTATCAGCAGCGCGGGATGCGCTGCCGTTTGTGTGTGAGAATCGCACGGAGCGTCCGGTACAGATTCCAGTGACAAAAGTCCGGTGACACCATCATGACGCGCCTCCCTGCAGAAGCGCATCCTGAAGTACACTAAACATGGCGGGCGCCAAATCGGGCAGGTCGTTGATGACCATGCTGGTCTGTGGCAGCAGATGGGATATATGCTCATCGCGGATGCCCAGGCCATAAACCTCAAAGCCAAACTTTTGAGCTATGTTCAAGGCCTGTCGTGCTGCGTGAGTGCTGTCAGGTACACCGTCAGTGATAATCAGAATTATTTTTCGCTGCTCCTTGAGGAACAGCATGGTCTGCATGACCCACCACAAGGCCGCAGCCAGAGGGGTGCCGCCCGATGCATTTATGTCAAAACTGTCCGGCATCTTTTGACCATGTCGCATGATAGGGAATACGGAATTTGTGGAGGCCGTCGCGGGAAAGGCCGTGACGGCAGGGTTTACGCCCCTGATATTTTCCAGTGCTTTTGTTACAGCAAAGCAGGCCTGCCTTGCCAAGGCGATGGGTGCGCCGCTCATGCTGCCGCTGACATCAAGCAGAATGTGTACGGCGGTATTGAGGCCCCGCTGCTCCGCCTCCTTGCGAAAGATGCGTGGATTGCCCGTTTGCAGCCTATGGAGCGAGCCATGATGCAAGGCTCCGCGTCGACCGATGCTGCACCGTTTTTGCGTCTGCGCCTGCAGAAAACCTTGGAGCCTGGTGCGGAGGGCAATGCTGGCTTGGAGCGCTTGCAGCTTTTGCGCCTCCGGCAATGCTCCAGTCTGCCGAAAACCTTCAACAGCGACTGCAACCGTTTCGGCTGTAAATTCCGCCAGATGGCTGGTGAGGGTTGTCAACAGAAGTTCTCCGAGGTTTTGTGGCAACTCCTGTGCTTCGGCATGCATCAGGGCTGTCAGTTGCGCCTTGGCTCTACTGGAAGGTGGAGGCGCGGACAGGTCTGTTTGCGATGCACAAGCTGGCGAGCCCTTTTGTTCCATTTGTGAGGCGGAATCGCTGTGGCCAGCGCTATCCCCCATACCCGCATGCGTACCAGATGAGCGGCCTTTGTCTCGGGTTTCGTGCCCATTGCCTTTTTCTCCTTTACCTGGTTTAAGATTTTCACCGTGTTTTGCCTGCTGCTGCGGTTTCCATTTTCGGATGCACTGGGCCAGGGTAATCCCCCCAGAAAAAAGTAGCATTTCAAAGTAGAATTTCCGAGAATAAGCAATCTGGAGATTTTACAATGAAAAAGTCACGCTTCACGGACAGTCAAATCTTGGCGATTTTAAAACAGG
>NZ_JBAIYR010000466.1:0-1663 GCF_036763145.1 Desulfovibrio sp. 1188_IL3213
GCCGGCGAAGCGGTACGGGATGGACGTGCCGATGGGGCCCATGGTCGTTGCGTCCGCCAATTCCACCCGATGCAGCAGGTTACGGCCGAATTCCGTGACCCACAGGTACGCCCCGTCCGGGCTGAGGGCCACGCCGTTGGCCATGGCCAGGTTTGGCGCCACGCAGGTTATGGTCTTGAAATCAGGCGAGACATAGTAGACCCCGCCCTTGGGCTGCGTGGGCGAACCCTTGAAGTCCGTGAAATAAAAACCGCCGTGCGCGTCCATGACCAGGTCGTTGGGCAGGTATCCGGCGTCAGGCGAGACGATTGCGCGCAGACCCTTGCCGTCCGGGTTTACCGCGAAGATGGCCCCCTTGGTGTAGGTGGAATCCAGGGCGGCGATGAACAGGCGCCCGTCTTTATGGAAGGCGATGCCGCCCGGCGAATAGCCGTCCAGATCAACGAAGGTCGAGAGTTTCTTGTCCGGCGTGGCGCGCAGCACCCGCCCGTTGCTGACGTCGCAGAAGAGGAGATTGCCCCTGGCATCGAAAATGGCGCCTTCCAGGATGTCGTTTTTGTCCGCCACTTTGAGCCACTGTTCCGCGGTCACGGTCTGCAGGTTGCGCTCCGAAGGCGGAATGGGCGCCGGGCCTCTGGTATGCTCGTCATAGGCGAGGCCAGCGGCCAGGCTGTGAAGCGGAGCAGCGCCCAGTGAAGCGAACAGAAGCGCGGTGACCGCGAGCATTCTGAGAAGTGTTTTATGCATTGTTATTCTCCGTTTTTGAGATCGAAAAAGCCCTGTGCGAATCCGCCCTTGACCCAGCCTTCGGTCCAGGGCGCGGCTTGGCGCACGTGGGCCTCCACTTCCTGAATGTACCAGCGGCCGTTCTTCTTGATGAAGGTGTCCCGGAAAATGCCGGGCAGGAAAAAGGCGCCGTCTTTGCCCTGGGTGTCCCGCAAGGTCAGGAAGGTCAGCATGTAAAAACTGCCTGTGGCCCGCGTGCCGTCCGGGTCTATCTCGATAATCGAGGGGGTGATGTTGTGGCAGGACCAGGGCTGACCGTGGACCAGCCGGCGGCATTGTTCCTTGATGGCTTCAGTGCCGGTGATGGTCACGCCTTCGATGATCCATCTGCCGTCCTCGGCGAAAAGTCCCGCGATGCCTTCCGGGTCGTACCCGGCGTCAAGAAATTCTGCATACCGGGCCTTGAGCTTCTTGATTGCTTCCATATCTTCAAGGCGCGTCACCCGTTGTTCCAGGGTGAGCGGTTCAGTGGATCCCATATTCACCGCCTTCGGTAAAAATGTGTCGTTGATGGAAGAGTGCTCCTCGTGCTTGGGGGCCGCCCGAAGAGCACTTCCGGGAATCCGGGGCATGGGCCCGCGGTCCGTCTTTACCAGGAGTACGCCTGCGGGGCTTCGCCGCCGGGGCCGGGGAAAATCGCGTCGAGCTCTTTCAGGGTTTCCGGAGAAAGCTTGACGTCGATGGCCGGGAGAGCCTGGGTCAGTTGGTCCACGATGCGCGGGCCGACGATGGGCGCGGTCACTACGGGGTTATGGAGCAGCCAGGCAAGAGCCACGTCGGCCGGGCGTTCGCCGATTTTGTCGCACAGGGCTTCGTATTTTTCCAGCTGCGGACGGCGCTGCTCAATAAGCTGTTGCATGGCCGGAGCGGATCTTCG
>NZ_JBAIYR010000467.1:0-1649 GCF_036763145.1 Desulfovibrio sp. 1188_IL3213
GGGAAAAGAAGCCAATATTCTACTAATCGAAGGAATCAAAGACGGCAAAAACGAAGGTCTGCGTTTTCTTCCACCATTATATACCTATGACCAAACGGGCAGCTACTCTGCCGACTTACAGGAGATGCTTTATGGCAACTGATCAATTCTTTTATGTTTTACTTTGCAATGACCAAAGCTTTTACGGCGGCTATACGACAGACCTATCCCGACGCCTGTTGGAGCATAATACAGGCACTGGTGCAAAATATACCCACCCTCAGAGTCGCCGACCAGTCAAAATGATTCACGCCGAGCGCTTTGAAACCCGCAGCGAGGCCACTAAAGCGGAATCAGCTTTTAAAAAATTACCCCGCAGGCAAAAAGAAAAGTACTTGCGAGAGCATCAAGAAAAAAACGTTTTGTGAGTGACTCACAAAACGTTTCAGACTGTAGACAAAAGACGTCTCGAACTCGTAATTTGAGTTTGAGACGTCTTTTTATCTGATTTCTTTCGAAATTTTGAACAAAAAAATAAAGGCTCCTTGCCTTTCCATAGCCAGGTGGCTAATTTCTTTAAATTCATTGCAGCAAACACTAGCATCGTATGCGTCGCGACTTTTTCCAAGCCTCGATACTTGGTCCAACGCATCCCATGCTTTTCTTTTGCATCCGCAAATATTCGTTCAATCGTTTGTTTCCGTTTTTTGTAAATTGATTTATTCAGATCCGTTAGGCGAAGATGTTCCACTTCATCCATCAGATCTCCCCAAACATGTCTCGTGATGACTCGTTGATGATTTTTACTTTTGGTACATTGGTTTAGCAGAGGACAGTTCACACATTCTTTTGGATTGGATTTGTATTCTCGGTACCCTTCTCGATTAACCGTTGAAAAAGCGAGCATTTGATCTTGCGGACAAATGTAACAATCATAATACTCGTCATAGAGAAACTCGTTTTTTGATAATAACCCCTTTTTCCCTTTGGGCCTTGAATAAGGCAAACAAGGTCGAAGGTTCAAATGAGTCAAAAAGTGAACAAACTTAGGTGTCTTATACCCAGCATCAGCGACAACACAGTTGATTTCAGGAAAAAGTCTCTTCGATTGTTTGACGAGCTGAAAGGCGACTTGACTGTCATGAATATTTCCAGGAGTGATGATTGTGCTAAGAATAAATCCGTTGTCGTCGCATGAAGTATGGGCAGAATAAGCAAATTGTTTTTCTCGTTCGCCTTTGACGTAGTAGCCGCTTTCCGGATCAGCCTTACTTATTTTTCTTTCTTTCAGCTTCACTTCCTTTTCTAAGTCCAAAGTAAAAGGGCGTTTTCCGGCCTCTATTCGTTGACGATTGATCTCATCTTCTAATTCATCCTGATAGGCTTTCGCTTCATCATGGGTCATTTCTTTCGTAAACTTATGTTTATTGGCGTTAGCTTTGATGTGGGTAGAATCAAGATACAAATTATCCTCTGTTACAAAACCTGCTTTAACTGCTTGTTCTAAAATATAGGCAAAAATATCCTCAAACACCGTCGTTTCTCTAAATCGGCGGACATAATTCTTTCCAAAAGTTGAGAAATGGGGGATTTTCTCCTCGAAGGAATAGCCTAAAAACCAGCGGTAAGCGACATTGGTATCGACTTCCTTAATGGTTTGTCGCATGGAA
>NZ_JBAIYR010000468.1:0-1648 GCF_036763145.1 Desulfovibrio sp. 1188_IL3213
GTGGACGCCCTACCAGGCAGGGTGTTTGACGGCGAAATACCCGAGCTGCTGGCCCTGCGCCTCACACGTCCACAGGCCAGGGCCGACAGCCCCGCCCTCATGCTTCTGCGCCGCGTGGCCCCGTATATTCTGCCGCTGCACCTGGTGGACCCCAGGGCCGACACCTTTACCCCGGAGCACTGCACCTCGCTGCACGACGTCATGCGCTACGCTCACGAAATGAGCTATGCCGAGATGTTCCAGCTTTCAGACAGCGTTACGGAAAACAGCGCCGGTGTTGCCAGCCAGCTTGTAAGCTCCATTCCCCTTGATCTTTATATAATCGACCTTGGCGGGGGCCTGCGCAACCCTGAGGCGCGGCGCGTGCTGCCCGAAGACGTGACCAGCGTTCCCTTCAGCCATGTGCTCGACGGCATGCTCAACCCCGCAGTGCAGTCGCGCGGGCCGCGACCGGTCAACATGCGCGGCTTTCTCTCGGTTATGGGGCAAAGCGTCATTGGCTGCAATGAAGAAGGCTGTTCGCGCTTTGGCCAGCGCAGCTACGCCATTGTTTCAGACCGTTACCTCAACTTTTCATCACGGGTCGGCTACCATTATGCCATTCTTGACACTTGGTGCGGCGACACGCTGAGCAAGAACTACATCCGCTTTGAGTTCGCAGGCGGAGCCGCAAACGATGTACAGCGCGTACGCCGGGTACGCTGCATAGGGCTTATCCTCAAAGAGCTTGGCTTTACCGTTGAGCTTACCGGTGATAGGATACGCGCGCGCTACCAGAAGTATCCACGGCCCGAGCTGTGCTCACGCCTTGATCAGCTGGGGCGTCTGCTTATCATGACTCGCCAGATGGATATGCTTATGGTGGACGAGGCCGCAGTGTCGGCCTATGCCGAAAAATTTCTCAAAGGCGAGTACCATTAGCCGCAGCTCCCCCTGGAGCAGCCGTTGCGCCCTTGCCGCGACGAGCGCGGCATAACGTAATTGAGGCCACATGTCGCCCCTTGCCGCTTCCCCTGTTGAAACCGTGCGGCCGCCGGTATCGCCGGAACCGCCGCAAACCCTGTTAAGCCGTGACTTTATTCTGCTGTTTTGCATGACCATGTTCTGCAACAGCTTTATCGCCGTTTTTTACTGCTTTGAGCAATGGCTGGAAGGCATGTCCATCAGCCCCAACTGGCGCGGAGTGCTGCTGGCATCCATGTTCGCCATGGTGCTGCTGTTCCGCCCGCTGGCGAGCGTGCTGCTGCTCCGGCGCGGCAAACTGGCCGCCATGGCCGTTTCCATCGTCATATCAAGCTGCGTCATGTTGGGCTATGCACATGTGGGCGGCCCGCACACCATCGGAATGATCTGGACGTTGCGCATCGTGCAGGGCATTGCCCTGGCCGTTTTTTCAAGCTGCACCGTGGCCGTGCTTGTCAGTTGCATTCCCAAGGGCCAGAGCGCGCGCGGCTTTGCCATTTTTTCTCTCACCATGCTGCTGCCCTATTCCATCATTCCCGCAGCCGCGGAACCCATACTGCCCTTGCTGGGCGGAGAAGCCGGGCTTTTTGCGGCATCCTCCCTGCTCGGCCTGCCCTCGCTGCTCATGCTGATTCCCCTGGCCCCGCGCCTGAGAACGCCCGAAATGCCCCCCGAGGACGGCGGC
>NZ_JBAIYR010000469.1:0-1646 GCF_036763145.1 Desulfovibrio sp. 1188_IL3213
GGGCTTCGTGTCCCTGCATCCACAGATCGCACAGGCCGTCGGTAAAGGTCTGCGCCCTGTGCCGGGCGCGGTGGCGGGCATTGACCTCGGCCAGCCCCGTTGCCCTGATATGAGCCGCAACATCGGGGTGCTCAAGCAGAAACCTGATGCGAAACTCCGCATCTCCCACGTCATCGGGGGCATAGCCCACGAGGTGCTCGCCGTCCACAAAAAGATCGGCCAGGCCGTGTCCCACCCGGGGCGTCACCAGACAGCCCCCACAGCCAAGAGCCTCAAAAACCCTGAAATTCAGGTCCCCGTGCTCGCAGTGATTGAGCAGCACACGCCCCTGGGGAAAAAGCCGGCGATAGTTGCCCCGAGCAACGTGCAGGCCGGGAAGCCGCTCGCCAAGGCGGCGCAGAAAATCCGCACGCCGGGGCATTTCCGGCGAAACTGTGCCTACAAAAAGACAATCCCACACGGGCTGGGCGTCAGGATCGGGCTGGTCCTGCTCATGAGCAAAAGGCGGCGACCACCACACACGCTCCCGCTCAAGAAAAGGGCCGGAAAAGCGCACAAGATGGTCGCGCAACGATACGAGGCAAACATCAAAAGCCTGGGCATAAAAAGGCTGCCAACTGTGAATATGCGAATCAACGCAGTAATGAACCGTCAGGCAGGGAAAATTTTCCACCCCGAGCACAAAGGGCGGGCGGCTTTTATCAGCCACAACCAGCACGTCGGGTACAAAGCCCGCAATGCCTACCAGGTCACGCCAGCCGAACACCTGGTCGGAATCAAAGTTGTGCAGGGCCGCATCCTGCCAGCCGCAGGAGCGCAGTTCCGTGCCAAAAAAAGGGCTGCCCAGCCATAAGATTTTTTGCATGTTCCCCCGGCGATTGTCAAAGAAGCCTTTTGCATGCGGACAGTTGCCAACAGCGCCAAGATACAATAGGTTTGAAACCTAGCCTTGACGCCCTGCGGCGTCAAGATACGAGACTGCACCATGCTTCTGAATGCCCGCCGACTACGCCTTTTCGCGCGCATATTTCTGGCGCTTTTCCTCCTGCTGTCGGCCTTGACGGCAGGGGCCTTTTACCTTTTGCAGCGCAACCCCGAAGCCCTCACCGGGCATTTTATCAAGGAACTGAACGCCCGCACCGGCCTGAATATCACCGTGGAGGCCGTCAACGTTGCGCTGCTGCCTGTTCCCGCGCTGGCCGTCAGCACCATGACCATTACGGGTGAAGACTGGCAGTTCACCACGGCGTACGCCACCCTCAGACCAGATTTCCTCGCCCTTTTGCAGGGCCGCCTGGAACCCCGCAACATCTCCTTGCTGCGCCCCCGCGTCAGCGGCACGGTTTCCGTTCCCCTCAGCCCGGATATGGATATAAAAAACCTTCTGGGCAGCGGCAGCGGACAGGGCGGCCTTTTGCCCGGCCGCTGTCGCCTGACCGTGCAACAAGGGGACGTACGCATTCAGGGTGCGGAAAATTCCAGCCTCGTCATTGAAGACCTGCAATGCGATCTGGAGGCAAAACCCGGCGACAGCATAAGCGGCAACCTTGGCTGGGCATCGGCCGCCCTTGTGCCGCCCGACGGCCATCCGGTACTGCTGGACAGCCTGTATCTTGACGGCAAAGCCAGCCTTGAAGACCTGCTTG
>NZ_JBAIYR010000470.1:0-1645 GCF_036763145.1 Desulfovibrio sp. 1188_IL3213
GTCAACGCCGGTCAGTTGCGCGATCTGCCCTGGGACGGGCGCGGTGGCCCGTGGCAGCTTGCCCGCGCTGTCAATGCGGGCGATCCCATATTGCAGAGCGATCTTGCAAGCCAGCTTATGGTCAAGCGGGGTGATGTGGTTTCCCTCATATTTTCCAGAGGCAACCTGCGCATAACCACACAGGCGCAGGCCCTGGCTGATGGTGAACCGGGAGCCACCATTCCGGTGCGGAACTTGCAAACCAAAAAACAGGTCTTCGGCATTGTCAAAAACGGCAATACCGTCGAGATAAACTAGACGTCGCAGCCGCATGCGGCGGACGCGGTTATTGAAGGAGAGGAGCATATGCAGGCACGTCACATCATCCCCGTCATGGCGCTGGTTTTTGCGCTGTGTGCCGCTTGCGGCGGCGGACCGCGCAAACATCCCGCCTTGCAGCCACCGGTTGCCGATCCTCAGGAATACAGGCAGGAGGCCAACGGGCCGGACAATCCGGGGTCTCTTTTCGCGGCCAGCGAGCAGGACACGCTTTTTTCCGACAGCCGCGCCCGCAGGGTAGGCGACATCGTGGTGGTCAAACTGGTGGAAAACACCAAGGCCCAGAACAAAGCCGAAACCACTGCCAACAAGCAAGGCGCCAACGACTATCAGGTGGGCGCGCTCATGGGGCAGGGATCGCACGGCTTTATCCCTTTCCTGGGGCTGGGACCCACCAACAAGGTGGGAACGCCGGCCCTGACCACATCCTCCACCAGCGACCTGTCCGGCACGGGCAAGACCAAGCGTGAAAACTACGTCACCACCTCTCTGGCGGCGCGTGTCATCCGAGTGCTGCCCGGCGGCCTGCTGCAGATCGAGGGCGCGCGGGAAATACGCGTCAACGAGGAAACAGAATATATGGTGGTGCGCGGCATGGTGCGCGCCAAGGATGTAAGCGCCGACAACAGCGTGCTTTCCACGCAGATTGCTGACGCGAGCATCGAATACTACGGTCGCGGCGTGCTTGCAGACAAGCAGAAGCCGGGCTGGTTCACGCGGCTTATGGACAATATCTGGCCCTTCTAGGCCGTATGCGCCTGAGCGTGTAGAATATCAATATGGCTGATGCCGCCGGGAAGTCGTTTTCCGGCGGCATCAGCGCTTTGTTGTGTTGCATGTGGGCCCTGACGTGTTGATTCTGTAACTGTTGACGATAGAACGGGCCTGGCGCTGTGGGAACCTGCCCGCAGTTATGCGGCGGAGTGTCGCCCTGCCTACTGCCCGTACACGTTGTAAGGACAGAAGACGCTGGTGCTGACGAATGAAACGCAGATGCGTTGAAAGCCAGGCGTTGCGGACGAGGAGAGTTGTGGGGGGAGATTGAGAGCACAAAAATTGAGGCTGAAGGATTTGGGAGCCGAAGGAGCGCCGTGCAATCCCAGTCCGGAGCAGACCGTTCGAAAAAGCGGGTAAAACAGACGCCTGCTCAAGGCAAAAGCACGGTCTGTCGTTATAGAAAACCGCAAAAACATACTTTTTTTAGATGCTGTAGTCACGAGACTGAAGCCCACAAAAAGATACACCTGATCTGAACGGCAGCCAGAAATGAGGCCGCATTTTTTGCGTACCGAGTCGCTATGCCGCGCCATTGCTTCAAATAGAGAAA
>NZ_JBAIYR010000471.1:0-1631 GCF_036763145.1 Desulfovibrio sp. 1188_IL3213
CTCCGGCGGAACTGGCCCTTCCGGGACTTGAAGCGGCCCGCTGGCTTGCCGGCTTCAGCCTTGAAGACCTGCGCCGCCTTTCGCTCGAGGTCGCCGCTCCCGTGCTGGCAGAAAAGTACATCTCACTGAGCATACAGATTTTTGACAAGGAAGGCGTAAAACTGCAACTGCGCTGAGCGCTTGCTTTGACCCGCGGCGGCGCAGGCCCTGCATGTCTTGCGACCGCTAAACATGCCGCCTCCTCAAACTGGTCACCATTCCGGCACAAACGTCCGGCAGCCGTATTCCTGCGGAATGTTCAGCGCCTCTTCAAGCGGCAGGGCCATATAGTGGGCCAGCAATGAGCGTATGACGCCCGCATGGGCCACCACAAGCAAAACGCCTTCGGGATAATGCCTCCGCCAGCGCCCCACGGCTTCAAGGGCGCGCTCCTGCAGACAGGTGAAACTCTCGCCCCCTTCCGGCCGGAAGCGGGCAAAATTTTTGCCGCGCATCTGGTACTGACCGGGAAAGCGCTGCTCGATCTCGTCTCTGGTCAGGCCCTGCCACAGGCCCATATCTATTTCACGCAGGCCCGGTTCGGCATGCACTATGGGCGGGCTGGCGGCCCATTCATTCCCGGTCAGAAGAATGGACGTGGTTTCGCGGCAGCGCCCCAGATCCGAGCTAACCACTGCCGCCAGTCTTCCCGCCAAGGCAGGCATGAAGTCGCGGGCCAGACGCCGTATCTGATCCCGCCCCGCATCACTGAGCGGAATATCGCGGTTGCCCACAATGCGCCGTTCGGGATTGGGCGGCAAAGCGCCGTGCCGCACGAGCCACATGCCGTTCATCAAGATATCTCCTTTGTTCCCTGTAACAGCCCGCGGGAAGGCGGGCAAGACCTGCGGCTTTTTACTTCCGCCTTGAGGCCGTTGCGGCCTTTTTCTCAGGTCCGGCAGTCTTCTCTGCCGCCAGACGCTCCAGAGCGGCACGGGCCACGTCTGCCGGAAAGTTTCCGCACTGCGCCCGTTCGTGTACCCGCCCACACGCCTGCCCGCAGGTCAACTCCCGCGCCAGTCGCTCTTCCAGCGCAAGAGCGCGCACAAGACGCCCCTTGATGGCCGTGACGGCCGCCGGATCGGAAGCGAAAATTTCCAGCTTTTGCTCAAAACGCCGCCGCACAGGCACAAAACTTGCCCCATAACAATATTTGTCAGCCAGAAAGACAAGCTCACGTTCCGTGATGGCTTCATCATCCGGCAGGCTCAGATCACGATGATCCTCCACCAGCCGCGCCATCACAGGCAGCCGCAAATGGCGCAGCAAACGCCCGGCAGCCGATTCATGGCTCTTTTCTCCCTTACAGATGTCGTGCAGCAGTCCTCCGGCCAGAGCAAGGCCGGGGCTGAGGGGTCTCTGTTCACCGTGGGGCATTTTCGGCGTCCGGTATGCCCGCCGTGCCTGCGCCAGAGCCTTTGCCAAGGCTGCGGCAACAGCGCCCACAGCCCTGCCGTGGCGCACGCCTTTTTCAGGCACTTTGTGCAGACGCAGCAATTCCACAGCCTCGCACGGCCACAGGGCTTCCCTGTGCGGCGCAAGAAGCCGCAGGCTCTCGTAATCATCGGGCCTGTCCATATCGGGCAGCACAA
>NZ_JBAIYR010000472.1:0-1630 GCF_036763145.1 Desulfovibrio sp. 1188_IL3213
TGCTCCTTGGTAGCTTTCATTTGTAGCCCTCATGCTGGTTTGGTGGTTGTTTGGTCATAACCAAACCTAACCGACATGAAGGGCTACTTCCATTTTGGGAATGTGCGAAAAATACCGTACGTTATCCGCTTGCATCTTTGCGGCGGGCGACTGCTCACGCAGCCGCCAGAGCAATTTCACTTTGAAATTGCTCTGGCGGTGAAAGCATGCCTGCCGAAATTTTAAAAACGTTCATTGCGGCGTTTACGTGCGGCATCCCTGCGCATGCAAGCCTTCGTCGCGCCATTGCTCCGGCAGCAGAGCCATTTTGCAGGAAGACAGTACAAAAGAGCGGCGTGCCATACAAGGCACACCGCTCTTTATTCCTTTTTCAGGGTCGTTATCTCAAAACGGAAAAGCCCTGCCCTGCGGCCCGGCGGGCGAAACATCCCACGGTGTCATATAACCGGTGCCGCTCGAACAAAATATTTTCGGCCTGTCTGCCGCTACATCTTGCCCGGCTTCTTTTCCGTCCCCGACATGACATCCACCTGATAGATGCCGCGCATCTCTTCCAGATGCGCCCGCATGGCTTCTTCAGCGGCATCGGCATCGCGTTTTTTCAGGGCTTCAAAAATACGCACATGGGCTTCATAGGCCAGTTCGCTCTGCTGCCGCACCTGCATGGAAGCATACAGGGGCGTGATCAGCCAGCCCGCGAAACCGTCGGAAACAATATCCAGAAAATTATTGCCCACACAGCTCACAAGGTAGCGGTGAAACTCGATATCCGCCTCGGAAAATTCGCGTATGGCCGAATCGTCCAGCAGGCTGCGCTGCTTTTGCAAAATGCGCTCAAGCTCGGCCGTCTGTTCGTCGGTCATGTTGCGTGCCATGCGCCGGGCTACGGCTGTTTCGAAAAACTGACGCAGCTCGTGCATTTGCCGCCAACCATCATGCGTACTGGAGTAAATTTCCATAGTGGCGCGCATTTCACGCAATAACGGATTGAGCGTCAGCCTGCAAACCCGCGCCCGCATACCGGGCGAAACCTCTATAAGCCCCATCCGCGCCAACGCCGACAGCGCCTCGCGCACGGCCGGACGGCCAACGCCGAATTCTTCCATAAGTTCGCGCTCTGACGGCAGTTTTTGTCCCACCTGGTATACGCCGGACTGTATATCTTCCAACAGACAGGACAGCACCTCGGCATGTACACGCGGACGCTGTATGCTGCGCCTTCTGCCTTGCAGCCTTTCAGGGCTGGCGATATTCGTATTTGCAATAGTCATGGTAGTCTGTTTGTCTCCTTGTATCTCGTGCAACCGAACCGACATGCCCTGCCGGGGTATTGTATGCGCTTGTGTGCCACCCGGTCTGCGCAGACGGCAGGCATGCAGGCTGGCGGCAAAAGTATTGTATACAAAGCAATACCATATTGAAAACCTGAGGAATATGCCCACGGCCAAAAGCGGCAACACAAGGCTGCCTGTGGAAAAATTTCGGCCTTTTCAGATGTTAAACCATTGCTGTCCGGCTAAGCACCCAATTCTAATAGGCTGAGATGTTGAAGATTATCTTTTCTTCGCCGTCGTGGATTCAGGAGTTCTTCCAGAGACGCCGAACCGAGCAGGTTGAGCTGGATGAGTTG
>NZ_JBAIYR010000473.1:0-1630 GCF_036763145.1 Desulfovibrio sp. 1188_IL3213
AAAGGCTCAAAGCCCAGCATGACATCAGCCTCGCCAAGGTCCAGCTTGGGCGAACGCCAGCCGCCCAACAGCATGACGGATTCCACCACGCCGCCGCGCTGGGCCATGCCGTGCACTTCGCCTGCCACCACATCCAGACCGGCCTCAAGAGCCGTACGGGCCAGCAGGGTCGTGGCCGTAAGGGTTCCCTGACCGCCCACGCCGGTAAAATAAACGCGCATGCGCTTCTGCTTGTTCTGCATAGTCATTGTCTTTCACCTATCCCTGACGCTTGCGCGCCTTGAAAGCCCCGGGGGCCACCTGCAAACACACCATGCAGCCCGTGCAGAGGGTCGCATCCACCTCCAGATTGTCGCCGTGGCGATAAAAAGCGGGGCAGGCAAGCTCCTCAAGACAGCGCATGGCTTCCGGCCCCTGCTGTGCCACTACGGCCACCTGGGGAGCAGTCTTCTTGAGCTGGCGGCGGGCATAAAGTACGCACGGTTCCTCGGTAATAAGCACACGCACGCCGGGCTTGTCCTTCATGTCCTTCAGAGCCGCCGTAAGCGCCTTGATGTTGAAGGCGCGTACCTTGGCTACTTCGGTTACGCCCATGCCGCGCACAATGGTTTCAATATCCATGTGGCTGCTCATGCCGCCGAGCACATCCTGCTGCATGCCCGGATTGGGCTGATGCCCGGTCATGGCCGTGGTTCCGTTGTCCAGAATGACCATAAGCACGTCATGCTGGTTGAAAACGGCGTTGGCGAGACCGGTCATGCCGGAATGGAAAAAGGTGGAGTCACCGATAAAAGCGATGACGGGTTTTTCCGAAGCACGGGCAAAGCCGCTGCCCGCCGAGATGGACGAACCCATGCATACCAGAAAATCAGCCGTGCGCAGGGGCGGCAGAAGCCCCAGGGTGTAGCAGCCGATGTCGCTGGAGTAATAGGCGTCATCACCGAATATCTGTCGCACCGTGTAATATACGGCGCGGTGCGAACAGCCGGGGCAGAGGTTGGGCGGGCGGCCCGGCAGGTCAGGCTCCATGCTGCGCGGTTCCCGCACGGGACAGGTTTCTTCAAACCACCGGGCCAGACGGCGCGTGACAAGCGTGGTGGAATATTCGCCCTGATGGGTGAGGATGTCGTCCTTGCCCTCAATGCTCACGGAAAGACCACGCCGCTGCACCAGAACGCGAATATCCTGCTCCAGCAGGTCCTCGCCCTCTTCCAGCACCAGAACCCGATCGCATTTATCAAGAAAAGCGCAGATTTTTTCTTCGGGCAGGGGCCAGGTCATGCCCAGTTCCAGCACACGCGCGCGGCCTTCCCACCCATTGGCAGCCAGCGCGTCAGCCAGATAGTTGCGCGAAACGCCGCTGGTGACGATGCCCAGCCGCGTAGAGCCGTCAGGTTCGGCAATCGTGTTGAAGGAACTTTCTTCCGCTGCCTGCCGGGCGCGGGCCATCAGTTCGTCCAGAACCATGTGCCGCCTGCGGGCCACGGCAGGTACGGGAACAAAACGGGCGGGATCACGCTGAAAATCCTTTTTGGGCTGCGGCTCGGGCAAGGCGTCAAAGTCCACAGGGCCGCGCAGATGACTGATGCGCGTAGTGGTGCGCAGCAGCACGGGCTGCTCAAGGCGCCGA
>NZ_JBAIYR010000474.1:0-1629 GCF_036763145.1 Desulfovibrio sp. 1188_IL3213
GAAGAGTGTAGTATGATGGCTCAAGTCCAAAATCTCCTTGTGTGGCAAGTTGTTGTGGTAACTTCTTATACCACATACTGCTGAGATTTTGGACTTTTTTGTTACCCCTTAGCCGGACAGCAATGATTGCAGCATCGACCTCTGTTAAATTTACTCCCGGTAAAGCTCTGAAAGAAAGCCTGTAGCCGCGCGATGCCACCGGCCACGATTCCTGGGGAACGCGAGGTTTCTGACAACTCCGTGGGTTACGCCGGAAGGTTCGAAAAGGACTCCGGCGCTTGGAAAGTGTATCTTCTGAAGTGCGCGGACTCGACATACTACTGCGGCGTAGCCAAGCATCTTGAAAGGCGCTTGGCAGAGCACAATGGGTTGCGGGCCGGAGGCGCGCGGTACACCCGCTCGCGCAGACCCGTGAAACTTCTGGGATTCACAGAATGTCCGGACAAAGCCAGCGCCTATCGCCTTGAATACGCCATCAAGGCGGCTCCAAGGGAAAAGAAATTGGGGATTCTTCAGGCCAACCAGCTTTCGACCCATCTTTGAGGGGCATCGGCCTGGCCGTATTATACTCAGGCGTCTCCAATCTCCGCATCGCTCGTGCCTGAAATGGAAGACGCCTGAGGACGACTATCGGTGCGTGGCTCTGCGGGCCTGCCTGAAGGCCCCTTTCCGGGCAGGCCGTTCCACGACCTTTTCCCGGGCGGGCTCCGCTTCGGGCGTGATATCGATCGCGTCGCTCTCCGTCACGGCTTTACGCCATTCACGAATCCCTTTGCCCAGGTTTTTGCCGAGCTCGGGGATTTTCTTGTAGCCGAAAAACAGAACGAAAATACCGAAGATCACCAGCAACTGGGTTATGCCGATTTTTCCAAACATGCTCAGTCTCCACTGATTAAAGTTTCTTGCATTACTACACTGCCGCCCTAAAAACTACTTGTTCACAGCGGTTATGTCGCTGCCAAAGAATTGTTGTGAGAGCCGTTCCAGTTCGCCCGATGTCCGAAGCTCGGTGATGGCCTGGTTTACGGCAGCGAGGAAGCTCGCAGTGTCCTGGCCTTTCACGACCGGAAACGCCACGCTCATGCTGTGTTCCGTCAAGGCCACGATCTTCAGGTTCGCTTCGGGGTGAGCCCGCATATAATCGAAAAAAGAGACGTCCGCGTTCAGGGTCGCATCCACCCGGCCGGCCAGAACCATTTCCAGGGTTTCCCCGAGCGAATCCACACCCACGGCCTCGGCGCCGTAACTCTCGGCAAGCTCCATGTAGGTGCTGGAAAGACTGTTGGCGGTGCGTTTGCCCTTCAAGTCCTCGAAGGTCTTGATAGTATCGTTGTCCCCGCGCACTATCAGCGCGGTATGGATGTAAGCATAGGGGGTTGAAAAATCGTATTTGGCGGCGCGTTCAGGAGTAACCTCCACCCCGTTGGCCGCGATGTCCCAACGTTTGGCGTCCAGGCCTGCAAAAATGCCGTCCCATTCCGATTCCACGAAGCGGGCTTTGACGCCGAGCTTCCCGGCCACCAGCCGCATGACTTCCACGTCGAAGCCCGTCAGGGTGTCACGCTCGTCATGGTAGGTCCAGGGCGCCCAGGTTCCTTCGGCCGCGGCCACGATTTCGCCCGCGGCGCG
>NZ_JBAIYR010000475.1:0-1627 GCF_036763145.1 Desulfovibrio sp. 1188_IL3213
CGCCCAGCGTGACATGCTGGTCCCGCACGGGCAGAGTTGTCTGGTCCGGCGAACCGGACGCGCCCAAAGCGGCAGGCGCGGCAGAAGCGGAAACAGCCGGAGCAGCCGGGGGCAGTATGGGCTTCACGGTCATGCCGGTTTTTTTGCCGTCGCGCGTGCGTACTTCAAAGGTGCGGTTTCTGAGTTGAGCTACCTGACTGTCCAGAACAGCCACGCTCTGCTCCAGCGTGTGCAGACGCTGGTCTGTTTCGCGCAGGGCTTTCTGGTTGGCGGAGCTTTTATCTTCCACATGCCGCATCTGGGCGGAGGAAGCGCAGCCGGCAACCAGCGCCGCGCAAACCAATGGTACCGCAAAGATTTTTTTCATAACCAGCCTCCCCTGTAGTTTTGCCCCAAGCCCGGCCATATTTCAAGAACCCTTGCGGCCCCGGCCTTTTTAAGGCAAATACAGGTTTGCACACATTTTTTTGACTATAGCGTATTTTCCCAAGTCAGCGCAAGATTGCAAGGAGCGACCATGAGTGTTTCTGTTCTGAAGTCACGCCAGACCGGGGGCGGCGCCCGATGAACTTTTTTCAGGATGTGTTGGCGCAGATGACCATGTGGGCAGCATTGCCCAAACAGTGGCTGCATGCCTATCCTTTTTTGCAGACCGGCATAGACGCCCTGTGTGTGACCCTGCCCCTGGCGGCGCTGCTGGCCTTTGCGGGCCTTGGTTTTGTGTCCGCCACGGCAAGAATTTTTTCCATCACACGCAAACGCTCTTCCTATGACAAATGCGCGCGCCAGCTGGCTATGCTGGCTATGGTTCTGGGCTGGACCCTGCTGATCGCGGGGCGCGTGTGGCTGTTTTTTGTTCAGAGCGCCTACACGCCGGACTCTCTGCCAGATTTCATGGTGGAACTGAGCTGGATATTACTGGGCCTGGCCGTGCTTATCAGCAGCCTCTATTTCGCCTTGTGGAAATTTCTGGTCAAAACACCCATCCTGCACATCGTTATGGGCTTTGTAAGCGGCATGCAGGCATGCATCGCCGTGGCCGTCACCCTTGGCGCTGCCCGCATGCTGAGCGCCTATACGCGCCCGGACGCCAGCAGCATCACCCTTGGGGACATCTTTTTTCCCGGCTGGCTGTCGCCCTTCTGGTGCGCCCTGTACTGGACCCTGCCCCTGGCTCTGGCTATGGCAGGAGCCTGCGGCGCCATGTGGCTCGTCATACGCCGCAAACGCGAGGACTTCGGCCGCGACCATTACAACACCATGATTCCCTGGTGCGCCGCGTGGGCGCGCAATGCCTGGACCATCTTCTGGCTGATTTTTCTTGGTGCAACCGTGGCGGAAATACAGCAAAGCTGGCAGGGTGATGCCTTTACGGGCCGCAATGTGGCGCTTGAAAGCGCCAAGGTGCTCATCTGGCTTGCGCCTTTGGCCTTGTGGACCATTGTGGCGCGCAGCGTGGCCCCCATGCGTCACAAACTCAGCCTGCTGGCGGCATTGCTGCTGGCCGTGGCCTTTATGCTGCCCTATTATGCGCAGGTGACCGACCTTTCAGCCCTGAAAGCGGACACCGCACAGGAAACGCTTGTGGAACCGCTGAACCCCGGCATGCCCCAGGCAGCGCCCCAGG
>NZ_JBAIYR010000476.1:0-1627 GCF_036763145.1 Desulfovibrio sp. 1188_IL3213
TTGGCCGCCTGTTCGGCAAGCGTGTGCGTATACACGGCCACAATGCCGGTCTGCACCTTTTGCTGGAATTTCCCGCAGGACCGGACGAAACACGCCTTACGGCAAAAGCCGCCGCTTGCGGCGTTCGCACGGGATTCCCTTTTCAAGCCGGCACACCGGCTACCATTGCCGCGCATACTTTAGGCGGGGGCGGGCGGGCTGTCAATGTCTGACACTGCCTGCACAAGCCAAGGCAGATCAGGCAAGGTAAATCAAACCAAGGCAGATCTCTGGGCAAGGCAGGCCGGGACAAACCAGCCCAAGGCCCACAACGGCGCGGCAGCGCAGACACGCATGCCGAAAATGCCCCTGTGCGCCGAGTCCCTGAAGAAACGGAACCGCCGCCCTGCCCTCAACGAGCATGCTGAGCCGCCGCGAACGGCCAGCAGTAATCAGGCAGTGATTGGTCTTCGCGTTCGCCATTGGACAGCGGCAACTGGTTGGGCGCACTGTTGCGCAAAAGCCAGAGGCCTGTACCAAGGCTGTTTCAGGGGGTAAGCGCGGTTTATCTGCGCGGTTAAACGCCGAAGTGAGCGGGCCTTAACCTTTGAGAATGTATATTCTCCAAGTTAACCTGCTCTAGCCGTTCTGAATCCAGATTATGCTGGCCTGCCGCCCCGAGGCCTTCGCCCGCCGATAGGAGAAAAACTGCTCGTTATTACTGGCTGTGCATATGTCCAGGCCAAAAATGTTGCGCGCGGGCAGACCGGCCAGCATGAGCTGATGCCGGGTCAGGCTCCAGAGGTCCATAGTGCGGCTCTCTTCGTCAAACCACGGGCGGAACTGCGCGCCCCACTCCCTGTCAAAATTGACGAATTCCGCCATACCGGGGCCAAGGCTCGGCCCGCGCACGGCAAAAACATCCTGCGGCTTGAGATCATAGCGTTCGCAAAAGCGTACAACGCCGGCAAGGGGAAAGTCACAACGGTTGCCGCGCCAGCCCGCGTGCATGGCCGCTACATACCGGCCGCTTCTGTGCGCCAGAAGAACAGGCTGGCAGTCCGCCGTCTTGATAAGCAGCCCCAGGCCCGGCCGGTCGGTAGCCATGCCGTCGCCCTCTTCGGTTGGCACAGCATCACAGGCGACAGGCTGAGGCTCAAAAGCCATCACGTCGCCATGCACCTGTGACAGTTCCGCCCACTGGCTCATGCCCTGTGTTTTCAGGGACGCCAGCAAGTTCCTGCGGTTGTCCGCCACGTGGGCCGCGTCGTCGCCAACGCTGAAAGAAATGTTACCGCCGCCGTATTCGCCCTGGCCGGAACCGCCGGGGCGGGTCTGAAACACGCAGCGCACGGAACCCAGGCCCGGAAACATGAAAGGAATGTAGCTTATTATGGACACAGCAGACGCTCTTCGGTGCATAAATAATGAACCCTCTGGTCCCAGGGGGCCAGAGGAAGGGCAGGAACAAGCTGAAAGTCAAAACACAGTCCCATGCGCGGACAATCAAGCCCAGCCTGCAGAAAGCGGTCATAATAACCGCCGCCATAGCCAAGACGGCCGCCGGAAAGATCAAAGGCCAGACCGGGAATGACCATCAGGTCCGGCGAAAACCGCGGGCTGCCCGACGGGGCGCGCCCGTCCGCCC
>NZ_JBAIYR010000477.1:0-1621 GCF_036763145.1 Desulfovibrio sp. 1188_IL3213
GCGCGCAATGCCGGGGACAGCCCTTCTGCCCCTGTTCCCGCTCGGCAGGAGGCGTCGCCCGCCCTTCTTTCGCTTGAGGAAAATGAAAGAGCGCATATTGCAAAAGCCCTGCGCCTTTGCGGCGGCAAGCTGTCCGGTCCCGGCGGCGCGGCGGATGTGCTCGGCGTTCCGCGTTCGACGCTGCAGTACCGCATCCGAAAGCTCGGTATCAGTCAGGTTGAATAGTTCGAACAGACGTGCCCCCTCAAGGTATCTGCCTGTCGTTGAAACATAACTGTTGTTTGCGCGCGTAGTTTTTTTCGGACGGGCAACCGGGTCAGCCTTGCAAGCATGGCGTTGAGGTCTGCTTTCCCATCTTGTCGCGAGACAGGAAAAATGTCCGGGCGGGCTTGTGCTGTGCTGTTTCATGGTCTGTGCGGCAAGCCGCCCGTGTTTTTATACCCTTGCCGAGGCATGCCCGCCCCGGCAGAACCACGGGTTTTTTATGGGTTTGACCTCTGTCTGGTCGCCTGGCGGAGGTGCCGGCCATATCCATCACAGCGCCACATCAAAATCAGCCATGAGCTTTCTTGAGTTTCCGCTGGATTGCGCATATGATGCCGCTCTACGTCAAGAGCAATTATGCAGTCGGAGTTCGCATGCTTGAGTATATTCGCGACAAATCGCAATCCCTGGGCGTCAAACTGGCCTTTGGTCTTATCATTCTTGTCTTTGTTTTCTGGGGCGTTGGCAATTTCAACGACCGCAGTGCGGGTACTCTGGTGGCCGTGGTCAACGGCGATCCCATCTCCATGCGGGAGTTTGAGTCGGCCTACCGCCAGGCAGAGGAAAACCTGCTGCGCAGCAATCCCGGTCTGACCCGTGAGCAGCTGAAGCAGCAGCAACTGGGCCGCCAGATACTGCGCGACCTTATTACCCAGGTGCTGCTGTCCCAGGAAGCCGTGCGCACGGGCGTGAGCATTTCTCCGCTGGAACTGCGGGTGGCCGTCGGCAACATCAAGGGGTTCCAGAATGAGAAGGGGCAGTTCGACCCCGAGGTCTATACCCGCGTGCTGGCTGCCCAACGCATGTCTCCCGCCCAGTTCGAGCACGATATGTCCCGCGACCTGCTGCGGCAGAAAATTTTTGCAATGGTCACGGCTCCTGCCTGGGTAGACCCCGCCGAGTCCCAGAAGCGCTTTGAATTTTTGCGCGAAAAACGCGATGTGGACTATATTTTTATTCCTGCCTCGGATTTTGCCTCTTCCGTCAAAGCTTCTGACGAGGAGGTACGGGCCTATTACGAAAGCCACAAGGCGCAGTTTGCCATTCCTGCCAAGGCCGATGTTTCCTACGTGCTCGTCAGCCCGCAGGACATCGTGAAAGCCAGCGGCATAAGCTCCGCCGCTGCCGAAAAATGGTATGCGGAAAATGCCGCCCGTTTTGAACAGCAGGAAGAAGTGAAGGCCGCCCATATTCTTGTGCCTCTGGCTGAAGACGCCTCCGAGGCTGATGTGAAAAAAGCGCAGGAGCAGGCCGCCGCCATTGAGGCCGAGCTCAAGGCCGGTAAAAGCTTTGCTGCCGTGGCCGATGCGCACAACGGTCCCAATGCCGCCGGTCCCGGCGGCGAACCCGGCTGGCA
>NZ_JBAIYR010000478.1:0-1615 GCF_036763145.1 Desulfovibrio sp. 1188_IL3213
GCTGCGGCGCTGGGCGGAGCTGCTGCCCCTGGGTCGTCTGGACTACCTCACCATAGTGCATCCGGAATCGCTGGAGCCGCTTGACGAAGTAACAGGCCCGGCCCTCATGGCCTGCGCCGTGCGCATGGGCAAGGCGCGCCTTATCGACAACATTCTTTTACGCTCGTAAAAAACCATCGCGCCTGCCGCGCGCCCCTTCAAGGAGAACAGCATGCAGACCAAGGGCAAATATTACTTCACCTCTGAATCCGTTACCGAAGGCCATCCCGACAAGGTGGCCGACCAGATATCCGACGCCGTACTGGACACACTGCTGGCCCAGGACCCGGACGCCCATGTGGCCTGCGAAGCGCTGGTCACCACGGGCATGGCCGTTATCGCCGGTGAAATCAGCACCACCGGCTATGCCGACCTGCCCACCGTTGTGCGCGAAACCATCAAGAACATCGGCTACAACAGCTCCGACATGGGCTTTGACTGGCAGACCTGCGCCGTCATTTCCACCATCGGCCACCAGTCCCCGGACATCGCCCAGGGCGTGGTGCGCTCCAAGCCCGAAGATCAGGGCGCCGGCGACCAGGGCATGATGTTCGGTTTTGCCTGCAATGAAACCTCCACCCTTATGCCCGCCCCCATTTACTGGGCGCACCAGCTCTCGCAGCAGCTTGCCAGGGCGCGCAAGGACGGCCTGGTGGACTTTTTCCGCCCGGACGGCAAGACCCAGGTTTCTTTTGAATACCAGGACGGCAAGCCCGTGCGCATCAACAACGTGGTGGTTTCTACACAGCACGCCGCCAGCGCAAGCCAGGCCGATGTGGCCGAAGCCGTGAAAAAGCACGTCATTCGCCCCATTCTTGAGCCTTCGGGCTATTTCAATGAAAAAGACTGCGAAATTTTCATCAACACCACCGGACGCTTTGTGGTGGGCGGCCCCATGGGCGACTGCGGGCTTACCGGCCGCAAAATCATCCAGGACACCTACGGCGGCAGCGGTCACCACGGCGGCGGCGCGTTCTCCGGCAAGGACCCTTCCAAAGTTGACCGCTCCGGCGCATACATGGGCCGCTACATCGCCAAAAACGTGGTGGCTGCTGGCCTTGCCCCGGTGTGCGAAGTGCAGATCGCCTACTGCATCGGCGTGGCCCAGCCTGTGAGCGTACTTGTTTCCTCGCAGGGGACCAGCGAAATTCCTGATGAAATCCTTACCAGGGCCGTGCGCGAAGTTTTTGACCTGCGCCCCTATTTCATCACCAAACGCCTGGACCTCAAGCGGCCCATCTACCAGAAGAGCGCCTGCTACGGCCACTTCGGCCGCGAGCTGCCCGAATTCACCTGGGAAGCCACCGATGCCGTGGCCGACCTGCGCACCGCCGCCAAGGTGTAGACGAAAAAGCAGCCTCATTTATGTAGCACTGACGCGCAAGGGGGAACTTCCTGAAAGAGGTTCCCCCTTACGCATGCCCGTTCCTTCTCAATTTTTTCCGGGCGCTGCTGAAACAATTCGGACCGTGCCGCTGCCGCTCCGCCAGCCACGAGCCGTCACAAACCGGGCAACCCGCGCGCAACAGAGCAAAAGCGCTGCCACCGCCCGTTCGGCTGCCCCAGGCACTCCTTT
>NZ_JBAIYR010000479.1:0-1609 GCF_036763145.1 Desulfovibrio sp. 1188_IL3213
GGCACGACGTCACCGCACGAGGCTGCTGCAAGGGGCTGGCACTGGTGACCGGCGCTGCCTGCGCGTATTGGGAACAGGCGAAAAAACAGCGCACTGGCTGCTCACGCCGGGTTTCGGCGCAGACGTCCGGCGCAGACGTCCGGCACGGATGCGGACGGCATACTTTGAGGAGAATATCCATGCAAAATGATTTGCCCAAAGGTTTCAGGGCCGGAGCCGCGGCGGCCAACTTCAAGAAAGCCGGTCGTGACGACCTGGGTCTCATTGTTTCCGACACCCCCGCCGTGCTGGCCGGCATGTTTACGCAAAATCTTTTCAAGGCCGCGCCTGTGCTGGTCTGTCAGGAAATTCTGGCCCGGGGTCGTGCGGTTCGTGCCGTGCTCGCCAATGCGGGTCAGGCCAATGCCTGCACCGGCGATGAAGGGCTTTCCAACTGCCGGGCCACTCAGGCCATGATTGCGGGCCTTACCGGGATTGATCAGGACGAGATTTTGCCTCTTTCCACAGGCGTGGTGGGCGCGCATCTCAAAATGGATCTTTGGCTTGACGCTGTTCCCGCACTGGTGCAGAGCCTTGGCAGCCGCGATGCCGAGGGCTTTACCCGTTCTTTCATGACCACCGATGCTTTTCCCAAATTTGCCGCGAGAGAAGTGGCGCTTGCGGGCGGAAGCGTGCGCCTGACGGTTATGGCCAAAGGCGCGGGCATGATTTGCCCCAACATGGCAACCATGCTCTGCGTGGCCCTTACTGACGCGCAGGTGGCCGCCGAACCCTGGCAGGCCATGTTTGGCCGCGCCGTGAACAAGACCTTTAACCGGGTGAGCGTGGATGGCGACACCTCCACCAACGATACCATTCTGGGGCTTGCCAACGGGGCTTCGGGCGTGGCCGCGCAGGGGCCGGAAGATATGGCCCTGCTTGAGGAGGCGCTGACAGCCATTCTGGGGCAGGTGTCCTATATGCTGGTCAAGGATGGCGAAGGCGCGCGCAAGGTCATCCATATCACGGTCAACGGAGCGGAAAGTGACGCTGACGCCGAACGGGTGGCCCGAAGCGTGGGCCATTCGCAACTGGTCAAGACTGCCATGTACGGCGGCGACGCCAACTGGGGCCGTATTGTGACGGCCGTGGGCTACAGTGGCGCCAGGTTTGATCCGGCGGCAGTGAGCATGAAGCTTTGCGGTATTGAACGGTTCCGCAAGGGCTGCCCGGTCAATGAGGATCAGGAAGCCGCGCTTTCCGAACTGCTCAAGGGTGAGGATGTGCAGGTGGATATTGATCTTGGCGGCGGATCCGGCTCGTATACGTTCAAGGCTTCGGATCTTGGGCATGAGTATGTGACGGAAAACGCCGATTACCGCTCATAAAGGACGCCTCTGCGGCGGCGGGCGGTATTGCATGATCCGCAGGGATTGAGAGAGAAAAGGCCTGTCCTTCTGGATGGGGCGGCTTTGCGCTACACAAGCCAAGGTGGGAAAGAGCTTGTCCTTTGAGATAGGTTTTTTGTTGCCCTGCGGGCGCGAGGGCTTTTTCTTTGTTTGTTATTTTGGCCGCCTGCGCGGCGTGCGGCAAGGCGGGGCCGGTTATGGGGCTGCGCCCCCTTCTCGGC
>NZ_JBAIYR010000480.1:0-1599 GCF_036763145.1 Desulfovibrio sp. 1188_IL3213
CTGAACCGGATGTCGCGAGGCGCGTGCCGCACAGCCGCGCATGCCGGGCAACGCATGGCGGGCGCAAAGCCGCCGCAACCCTGACTGCAAGGAGCGCGCAATGCAACAGCTTGTTGAGCAGACGCAAAAACTGCTGGATCTTCTGGGCCATAACGAGGCCCCGTTGGGCGTGTATTACACGGACGTAAAACCGGAAGGCTATGGCCCCAAAGCCGGAGAAATCTACAGCCGGGAGCGCGAGGCCGCCGGAGAGATCGACTGGCAAAAGGCTTTCGGTTCTTTCTCATGCATCATCGGCAATATCCGGCTGGCGCGCAAAAAGCGTACGGCGGCGTGGATAAGCCACAAGGAATGCGGCTGCATGGGGGGCGGGTATTATTCCGGCGTATATGCGCCTTACCTTGATATGAACGTCCACTATGTGTCCACGGGTGTGCCGGGAACGCCCATTGAAGGGGAACATTACCTGCCGTCGCCGGAAAGCATGGTGGCATTTATGGAAGACTGCGCGCCGCCCCTGCAGGAAGGCAAATATTGCGTGATCAAGCCGCTGGAGCAGTTCAGCCAGGCGGAGCAGCCCCTGGTGGTGGTCTTTTTCGCGCGGCCGGAGGTCATGACCGGACTGCACAATCTGGCCTGCTATACTGTGGGCAGCCATACCGGAGTTGTTTCGCCGTTCGGAGCAGGCTGTACCAATATCATTGCCTGGCCCCTGGTGTATGAACGCCGTGGACAGCCCTGTGCGGTCATTGGAGGGTTTGATCCTTCCGCCCGCAAGTACATGAAGGCAGACGAGCTGAGCTTTGCCGTTCCCCTCGGCCTGTACGGCGAGATGCTGAACAGGATGGACTCGTCGGCCCTCACACGGGACACCTGGGCCGGAGTGCGCAAGAAAGTGCTTAAAAGTCGCAGGATATGGGGCGAAGGGGGAGAGGAGAGGGAGGGGCAAGCGTAGGGCGAAGAGACGTCGGCAGGGTATTTCGGGGCAGGGCCGCTGCTTTTGCGGCGCTTCCTGCCCTTGCTCCTGATCTGCCTGCCTGAGAGGCAGACCCTACATCTAGTCGGCTTCCTGTGCCAGGATCAGATCCACCTCGTCCACGCTCAGGCCCGCATTGCGGGCGATCTGGCGGCTTGAGAGCCCCTTGCGCCTGCCGTTGAGGATGATTTCGCGCAGGAACTGGGGCGAACGGCTGATACCTTCGGCCTGTTCCAGCAGACGGCGCAGATATTGGGCGCGTTCTTCAAGCTTGCCGTCCAGGTTTTGCAGCTCTGCCTGGCGTTGGGCGAAGGTCGCCACAATTTCGCGCTCCAGCCGGGCATTCATTTCTATGCGGGCCAGCAGCGCTTCCTGATTGCCTTGCAGGGCGTTGAGCATGGCTTCAGAGCGTCGCAGGCGCAGATAGAAAAAAAGCACGCCGCCAAGAATGGCCAGTTCAAGAATGGAGAAAGCGACAATGAGGGCAAAAACGAGATTGGCATTCATACTTTGACATTCAGAAGTTTGCCCACCAAGGGGGAGTCCGGCTCACGCGGGACATCGTTTGTTTCCGGCGGCGTCGGCGGGGGGCGTTTGCGGCGTCGGCTGCCGAACTGCGGAAC
>NZ_JBAIYR010000481.1:0-1597 GCF_036763145.1 Desulfovibrio sp. 1188_IL3213
TGTAAGCAGCCAGGCCATGCTGGGGGCAGAGCCGGTCCTTGCCTCGGCGCTGGCCGTTTCCACAGCCATCGCCCTTATGCACATGACCCAGACCCTGCACCCTCCGGGCGGAGCCACGGCCCTTATTGCCGTTATCGGCGGGCCTGGCATCCACAGCATGGGCTACTGGTACGTCTTGCTGCCTTGCGCCGCAGGAGCCGTGTGCATGCTTTTGCTGGCCCTTGCAGCCAACAACCTTGCCGCCGGGAAAAAATATCCCACATTCTGGTGGTGAAACGCCGACTTGCCACGCAGCACCAAAAAGGGTAGCCCTTTTCTTTTCCGGTATCCGGCGAGGTTTGCAACATGTCGAGCATTTCCCCCGCGTCCCCCCTGGCGGAGGGGCTGCGCCGCGCACTGCCCATTGTTCTCGGGTATACCCCGGTAGGCTTTGCCTTTGGCGTTCTGGCGGTCAAAAACAACATTCCCCCTTCCCTGGCTGTCGCCATGTCGGTACTCATGTTTTCCGGCTCGGGACAGTTTGTCTTTGCCAGCATGTGGGGAGCGGGAGCAGGAGCGCTGTCCATCATGGCGGCGGTTTTTATCGTGAATCTGCGTTACCTGCTCCAGTCGGCCGCAGAGTCTCCCTGGCTGGCGGGGCTGCCCCGCATGCAGCGCTTTCTGCTGGGGCTTGGCCTTACGGACGAAACTTTTGCCGTCCACATCACGGCCTTCCAGAACGGCTGGAAGCGCAACCTGACCACACTATTTGTGTGCAACCAGACCACACAGCTTGCCTGGGTGGGCGGCAGCGCCATAGGAGCGTTTTGCGGCGAACTGGTCAGCGATGTAAAACCCCTGGGCCTTGATTACGCGCTTACGGCCATGTTTCTGGCCCTGCTGGTGCCGCAGTGCGTGAGCCGCCTGCATGTTCTGGTGGCCCTTTTCACCATGACCCTGTCCATTGCCCTCAAAAGCGCGGGTATGAGCCAGTGGAACATCGCCGTTGCCACAGTGGCGGGCGCAAGCCTGGGTACGGCCCTGCTGCTGTACCGGGAGAAAAAGGAAAACGCGCGCTCCCGCACGCCCGCACATTCCGACGAGGTGCGCTCATGAATGAATCCGGCTGGCTTGATACCCACACGGGCCTCATCCTGTGCATTCTGGGCAGCACCCTGGTAACCCTGCTGCCCAAGATTCTGCCCGTCACCTTTCTCAAGGGCGACAACCTGCCCCCGCTTCTCCGGCACTGGCTCTCCTTTGTTCCTGTGGCGGTCATGGCCGCGCTGGTAGGCCCGGACATCTTCATCTACGAAGGTTCGTTCAATGCCGGGCCGTCCAACCTCTTTCTCATGGCGGCCCTGCCGGCGCTGGTGGTGGCGTGGTGGAGCAAAAACTATTTTCTGACCATTGTTGTGGGCATCGGCCTGGTTATTCTGCCGATGCCAACAATTCAAGGCCTGTGGAATTTTTCAAAGACCTGTTCGCTGTAATGTATGGCCTGTGCCATCTTCGTGCGCCTCGTCACAAATTCCGCTTCAAGTGCAAGCTGTACAGCATGGACGCCACCACCATCAGCCTATGCCTGTCCATCTTTCCCTGGGCGTCGTTCCGGCGG
>NZ_JBAIYR010000482.1:0-1594 GCF_036763145.1 Desulfovibrio sp. 1188_IL3213
TCGAGGTTTCAATGGCGCTCAAGGGCGACATGGCGCTTCTGGACCGTCATGCCAGAGACATCACCGCGATCATGAATGTTATTTCCGACATAGCGGATCAGACCAACCTGCTGGCCCTGAACGCCGCCATTGAGGCTGCCCGCGCCGGTGACGCCGGGCGCGGCTTTGCCGTGGTGGCTGACGAGGTGCGCAAGCTGGCTGAAAAAACCATGACGTCCACCAGCGATGTGGGCAGCGCCATCGGGGCTATCCAGCAAAGCACCGCCAAGAGTATGGCTTCGATGGACAATGCTGTGACCCAGGTGGAACAGGCCACGGCCTATTCCGGTAAATCGGGGCAGGCGCTCAACGACATTGTGGGTACGGTGGAAGACGCCGTGGGCCGGATCAGCGCCATTGCTGCGGCCAGCGAGGAGCAGTCCGTAGCCAGTGAGCAGATCAACCGGTCCATTGATGAGGTCAACAGCGTCATGGCGAGCACAGCCAGATCAATGGCCGAGGCACGTCAGGAAACGGACAGGCTTGTGGCCCTTATCAAGCGGCTGGCGGATTTGACGGCACACCTGCAGGAATAGGACAGTTTTACTTTTAAACTGTTTCGGCGGCTGCATGGGCAGATGCCCGTCACAAAAAATGCCGTCTCGTTGTCCAACGGTTTGCGTGGGCGGCCAGCAGCGTGATGCATTTGCGCTGTTAGACAGTGTCGTCACGAGCGCCTTTCCCGGTATCTCTGCGTCGAACTTCGCCTTTTATTCCGGTCGAGTACCATAAGAGTACACTCCCTGCATAAAAGGCTCGTTCTCCTTGATATACCAAGGAAATTCATCTCGTGACAACACTGTCTAGGCGCCGAAGCGAGCGTGCCTTAAAATTTGAGGCTATCCACTCTTAAAGTTAATCTGCTTTAAATGTTTTGAAAATGCAGATTTGAAAAAGTAAAATGCGCTATCCGCACTGGCAGGGTGTTTTTTATTCAATATCTTAACGTAGTGAAGGCCGGGAATTTTCCCGGCCTTCACTGTTTTTTCGTTTTTCGCAAAGCTTATTGGCCGTTTTGCGCCAGGTGTTGCAATACGGCCATCTGGTCGGCCTCACTTTCCGTCATGTCTGCCGCTGGAGGCATGGCCCCTGCGGCGGCAGGCTGTATGCCCTCGATCTGCGTTTGCGGGCCTGCGGCTTCGGTCTGCCCCTGGGACGGCTGCCCGGGTGATGCCGCCATGCTGTCGTGCGCCAGTACATCGGCGGTGTCTGACAACGTCCCTGTATTCTGCATCGCCACTGGAAAGAGGCTGTCGTCTTGCGCCATCAGGGGCTGTGCGCCCTCAAGCCCTTGCGCGGGCGGGGGCAGGGCGTCTTCAAGGTCCATAATCAGAGGGTCGGTTTGCTCGTTCATGAAGCTGTCGGCAAGCTCTTCATCCAGCATGTCCACAAGCAGCACGGGGATATCGTCCTCGGCATGCGTCGTGTCTGCGGCGTCCGGTCCCTGATGGGTCGCGTCTGAATGCATCGTGTCCGCAGCCTCGGTGCTCGTGTGGGCCGGTTCCTGGGCGTCTTCCTGCCCTGCGTGCGTGTGGCTGTCGCCGTCCGGCACGTC
>NZ_JBAIYR010000483.1:0-1594 GCF_036763145.1 Desulfovibrio sp. 1188_IL3213
TCGGCAGAGGGGGCCGGTTATGGGGCTTCGCCCCCTTCTCGGCCCCCCTTGCATCCCCCCCGAAGCACCCCCTTGCCCTACCCAGACCGACAAATAGCGTTTTACGGGGGCGGCTGCGCACGAACCTCGCCGACGTGTCGGCTTCGGTTCTTTATGACGCCGCCCCGGCAACAGTTTGCCCCTGACAAGGACACTGCACAAACATACGAGGTCGTGCCAGTTGCGGCAGATTCAACGATGAGAAACAGCATGGGCAAAAGCACACTGGCCTGTGGGCGGTGCGTCAGGCGTGATCAGCGCCTGACTGAAGGGCAAGAAACACTATACGTGCAGACCTCGGACTGAGCTATTCGCTCTACGCTTTCTGACTGAATATGGATTGGAGAAAATGTAGATTGAGGCGAGGGTTTGCCCTACGGAAAATTTTCTCTGCGGGCAACCGGTTGCTTGCGGTATCCAGACGCCCCTGAATTTTTCATGCAGGGCGAGAATGGCGGATGGCGTTGCGCGGCGCGGAGGGAGATCACCGAGCGAAGCGAGGAAGCTCCCGCAGCAAAAGACGCGCAGCCCTCGAAAGGCGACGGAAGAGGGAAAGCCCGGCGGGTGCTCCGGGGGGAGTGCAGAGGGGGCCTCGGAGGGGCGCAGCCCCTAACAGGCCCCCTCTGCCGCCCGCCGCGAAGGCGGCCCAAACAACATCAAAGAAAAAGCCTTCATGCCCGCAGGGCGGCAGCATTCCCTCTCGAAGGCCGACCCCTTCCATCTCTTTGCACGCCGCGAAGGCGGCCCAAACAGGAGCAGAGAAAAAGCCTCCGCGCCCGCAGGGCAACACAAACCCTGCCCACAGGGCAACTACTTCAGCGTAATGACAAAATCATGAATGCAGGTCACAGCCCTGACCGTGAACCGCTCACACATGTGCGGCGGATCATCAAGCCGAAAGCCGCCGGGACGCAGGTCGCGGCAGTCGAGACTACCGAATTGCCTGGTAAAAACAGTTGCATAACGCGCGCAAAGCGCCACAACCTCTTCGTCGCTTTTGCCCAGAGTCTCTCCGTAAAGACCAAGAAAAAGCAACGCACCCTCCACCAGCCCGCACTGACCGCCCGTTCCCCCGGCTCCGTGACATCCCCGCACCGCGTGATACAGTTGAGGATGCACGGCCAGCCCCGTCAGACGTTCCAGACAGTACAGGGTGGTGTAAGCGCAGTTGGCGTTTTTTTCCCAATAGCAACCATGCACCAGATCAACAATGCGTTCCTGTGTGCCCATGCTCATGTCACACTCCGAGCAGCTTTTTCCAGCGCGGCAGCGCCGGGTCCAAATCCAGATAGTCCGGGGGCAGATGCAAAGGCGCCGCGCCTGCCAGGGCGAGGGCCACGTCCTCCACATTGCCGGTACGCGGCAGGGCCGCCACGTCCTGCAGGGGGCAAAGGTCAAAGTCGTCCACGGGCAGCATGCTCATGACCGGCAACCCCTTGAGGGCCGCTTCCAGAGCCACTGTCGTGGAGTTTGAAGACCATACGACCACACCGGGAACAAGTTCCTCGGCAATGGCTCCCCGTGCCACGCGCACCTCGTCAAAACGGCGGCCCAA
>NZ_JBAIYR010000484.1:0-1588 GCF_036763145.1 Desulfovibrio sp. 1188_IL3213
GCAACTGGCCCTCACGGGCCACCAGGGCGGTTTCTTCCGCAAGGCCCAGCGCCGCAAGCAACTGGCGCGAGGTTTTGGGCCGGGGCAGGGAGAGGCGCTTTTCTTCCGGCTGCAAAAGCACAACGATGCGCGCGCCCGTATGCTCGGGTTTGACAACCTGGCAATGGGCGGGAATTTCCACCGGTGCGCGTTCGTAGCGGCGGATTTCGTCTTGCGGTTTTGCGGATGCGTCTGTCATGAAAACTCCTTGTGGCCGTAAGCGTGAGCGTTTTATCTGTAAAGATGACTGGTTGCAAAGCTTGTCATGCGTCCTCACCGTTGCCTGCATGCGCAGGCGTGCCGCATTGGCGGCGGCGTGAAAGTCGCTTGCGCGGGCGGGTGTTGGAACGCCTTTAGAGCATTTAACACTTGAAATGCTCGCTTACGGCAGGCAAAAGCCTGCCTTCTCGCATTTAGTGGCAAGGATTTTCAAGAAAATCCTTGCAGAGCAGTTAACTCATTTCATTCGTTAACGGTTCTAGACATTGCATCTAAAGGTATTCTTCCAGCAGGTCGCAGGCAGCACAGACCAGCGGGGCGCACACAGTGGTAAAAAGGCCTTTTTCCATAATAAGGGCGCGCTCCTGCGGAATGGTCAGGTCGTGTCCCAGTATTTCCCGGCACAGCAGGCTGCCGTGAGCCCTGACGAAGGCCGTCATGAAGGCATCGCGGCGGGAATAGAGATTTCCCTTGCGTTCGCGTGAGCATGGCCCGGCGCAGCCATGCGCCATGCCAAGGGCCATGAGTGCTCCGGTCACACAGCCGCAGGTGGCGGCTTGCCCCATGCCGGAACCGAAGCAGGACGCGGCGCGCATGGCATCGTCCGGAGACAGCCCGAAACGCTCGGAAAAGTGGGCAAAAACCTGCTGGGCGCAGATAATGCCCATGCCGAAGTTTTCCTGGGCCTCCGCAAGCTCCATGCCTTCATGGGGGCTCTGTTCCATCAGTGTGTCCGTCTGCATAGCTGCCGCACAGTTCGGGGTCAGGCCCCGACATAGTAGTAGAGAGCTGTTACAACCGTCATGCTGGCTGCACGCAGCCCCTGGTTTGCCAGAATGAGCCGCAGGGCCAGCGCCGGACGGAAAAATCCTGAATAGGACGGCAACTGATGGCGTATGGCACGCATGGGCGTGGACAGAATGTTGCCCACCATAAGGGCCAGCACCACATCGCGGCCGGAAAGGCCGCCGGTCTGCAATACGCTGCCTGCCGCGCCCAGAGCCGCGCCCAGTTCCGCCGCCAGATGCAGTACAATAATGCCCATGGCCTGCGGCTTCAAGAAGGAAAGCCATGCCATATGCTGTGAAAGCCACTGCTCGATCAAGGCAAAGTAGCCGAACTGCTGCAGCAGATACATAAGCACGTAGACGGGCGCGGTAAAGTAGACGAGCTTGGGCAGGCGGCGGGTAAAGCGCCGCCACGCCTTGCGCAGGGCAGCGCCCCAGTTGGTTTTTTCGTTGCTTTCGGTCTTGCAGGCCAGACAGCCCGACGGGGGCGGAGGCAGCAGACGGCGGGCCAGCACCACGGTAAAGGCCGGGCGCCCCACGGC
>NZ_JBAIYR010000485.1:0-1584 GCF_036763145.1 Desulfovibrio sp. 1188_IL3213
CGCCGTTGTCCGGACCCAGGGCCGGGCAGGCCGTCAGCGCGCTTTGCAGCGTCACCACGCGGTCTTCTCGCACGGCGAGACCGCGTAAAAGGGCGTCCATATCCTTATGCATGTTTTTCCTCTTGCCCAGTTTTGCACTGAATCGGCACTGCCGCAATGTTTTTCATGGTTGTGCCGTGGTGTGGCAGCGCAGGTTTATGCCGCCACTTTGGGGCTGCGTGCATCTGCGTTGCCACACCACGGCACAAACTTCCCGGCACTGTCCTGCGCTGCTGTGAACAGTTCTGCAAAGAGCGCTTTGTGCAACGTACCCCAAAGGCTCTGTTTTTTGTCCGCCTCTGCCCGTGATGTCAACGGAGGGCAGCAGTGGCAGCAGCCACGGCGGCGTGCGCCTGTGCCTGAGTGTTCCACACATGCTGGCAGCGGCATGTCGTTGCGGCGCAGATAAAGAAAAACCAAGAGGCTGCTTGCGCAGCCCCTTGGGGAATCCTGGCCCGGATGCGGCAGCCGCACGGCTGAAGAAACGGAAAAACGGCCTGTACCGCGCGGTTTGCCCGCAGCGGAACAAAAGCCGAAGATCCGACGTCGTTCTTTCACATCCAGCTTGCGCGCTTCAGGCACTGAAAAGACACTTTTCAATACAGTTGCGTCGCTCACTGCGGCACCTATCCGTTGGTGGCGGACGCTGCGTACGCAGTGGCCAGAGCATCAGAGCATTTTCGCATTGAGAATATCTGTTCTCAATGCTTCCAGAACGCCCGCGCCAGCGTTAAACCGCGCAGATACACTGCGCCTGCGCGGCGGGCGTCTGCTCACGCAGCCGCCAGAGCAATTTCAAAGTGAAATTGTTCTAACGGCCCTTGGCGGCGCGTTTGGACGCCTTCAGGGGGTTGACCTTGGAGCCGGAACCGGACTGAGTCTTTATATGAGTGGCGAAATTACAGCGGCCGCCGACCCACTTTTTGGCAGGAACGGGGTAGCTGGAGCAGAACTGTTCGTCTTCAAATTCGCGCACGCGTTCACAGCCAGCACACTGTTCCACCACCGGGGCAAGAACAAAGCCGTTGAGTACCACACCTTCGTCGGTCTTGGTGGCGTTTTCCAGAGCGGTCATAGCAAAACCTCCATGCGCCGAAGCGCCGTATTGCGAAATAGCGGCGGCACTGGGCCGCCGGTTCGGAATAGAGAAATATAGCCGAACGCAAGCCGCTGTCAAGGGGCGTGAGGCGAGAATTTCCCGGCAGCGGCGGCCGGTGCGAATGCGGCCCATGTCACCATGCCGGAAATGCAGCCCTTTTGCCCTGGGCGGCCGGTCAGGCCATGCCGGCCTGACGCCGTACAAAATCGCGGATAGACGTCATTTCACGGCACAGGGCGTCATAGTCAAAACGGGTAAATTTTCCATCTTCATAAACAATTTCTCCGGCAATCATGGTCATGCGATTTTCCATGCCGGTGGCGGCGTAAACAAGGTGTGAAACAGGATTGTACAGGGGCTGCATATTGGGGGCCGTGAGATCCAGAGCCACGCAGTCCGCGGCCTGGCCCACGGCCAGGCTGCCCAGTCGGTTGTCGTGCATGGCG
>NZ_JBAIYR010000486.1:0-1578 GCF_036763145.1 Desulfovibrio sp. 1188_IL3213
CGGCGCGGGCCGCCGCAAAGGCCGCCATGTGGCCGCCGGGGCCGCTGCCGATGATGGTCAGTTTTTTCATCTCTTTACCTCGTGCTGGCTTGCGCAGGTTGTATGAGGCCAGGGGCCTGACTCTTTTTGCCCGGGGAACATCTATGGGGGTTCCAGTGGCATAGCATAAGAGGGCGCTTCTGTCGTCAGGTCCGTAGGCCCCGCTCGTGGCGCGGATTTCAAGGACAATCCGCGCGGGCAGGCAAACGGTATTGACGCTGCCCGCTTTGGAGCAGTTTCATGCTGAAAATGCTCTAGGACTGTGATTTCAGGTGTTCCCCGTACGCTTCGGCCGAGAGCAGAGGCACGGTATTTTCGCCTTCTTTGCGCAGGCGCAGTATCCAGCCCTGTCCGTAACAGTCGCTGTTCACAAGATCAGGTTTGTTTTCAAGGTCGGTGTTAACGGCTTCCACCACGCCGGAAACCGGCGAAAACAGCGCACTGACAGACTTCATTGATTCCACGGAGCCGAATTCTTTTCCCGCCTCGACGATGGTGCCCACCGCAGGCATGTCCACATAGACCACTTCCTCAAGCTGTGCCTGGGCAAAGTCAGAAATGCCCACTGTGAGGCCCTGGGCGTCTTCAAGCAGCCAGATGTGCTCGTCGGTATAGGAACGGTCTTCGGGCAAGGTGTAGCTGGACATGTAATCTCCTCATTAGCTGTGGTGAAAAGCCGCCGCGCCTCCCGTAGTGTGGGGCGCGGCGGCGGGCCTGACAGGGCGGGGTGTGTCAATCCGGCATATGTTGCGGCGGCAGGGGCGTGGTCTGCTCGCCTGACGGGAGCTTGCGGGATCGTGGCATAGCCGCCCTCTCAGGGTAGTGGTATGCACACTGCCGGCTATTGCGGGGCAGCCTTTCCATCCTGCAAGGGATAGGCGTAACGCTGTCCATTGAGCACAAAGCTGTAGTTTATTTTGCTGCTGGCCTTAAGCATGTTGGCTACGGAGCAGTATTTTACAGCGCCAAGCTCAAAGGCGCGCACGAACCTCTCAAGACTGATACCGTCGCCTTTAACAGTGTACTCCACATTGATCTCGGTAAAGATCTGCGGGATTTCTTCACGGCGCACGGCATCGGCCGAGATGGTGAAGCTTGTGTACTCAAGACGCATTTTGTTCATGGCGTGGCCCACTTCGATGCCTGTGCAGCCGGCCAGGGAGATGAGCAGCATTTCCATGGGGCGTACGCCCTGATTGCTGCCGCCGTAGATGGCCGAGGCGTCCATGACCAGGCTGTGGCCGTCGGAGTCCTTGCCCTCAAAAACCATGTTTCCTTTCCATTCCACGTTGATCTTTGCCATGATGCAAAATCCTTATATCATAGATGGTTGTTGGCGTTCAGTGCTGAAGATAAGGGCCACCCATGCGCAGAGCACGACCAGGAAGGCGGTCATGCCCCAAAGGCCGGTCTGATAGAACCACGGCCCGGCCGCCACAAGGGCGACGGTCAGCACGAGGGCCAGACCGACCGAGGCGTTGCGCAGGGCCTTGAGCCCGCCGGAGGGGGTTATGAAGTACCAACGCTTTTCGGGCAGGG
>NZ_JBAIYR010000487.1:0-1575 GCF_036763145.1 Desulfovibrio sp. 1188_IL3213
CGGGCTGTCTGGCCGGTCGCCTGCCGACGGGCCTGCCAAAAGGCCCGCCGACGGATTTGCCGACTGAAGCTCGGGGCACTCTGCGGGGCATCCTGTCCGGTGCTCCGGCCAATGATCTTTTTGGCCGGGAGCGGTATTGCCCGCCAAATCAGAAGATGCGCTCATGCCTGTACCGGGAGCCGTCGCGCTCATGCCTCGATCTCCCTGCGGTAGATGCGGTAGCGCTTGGTGATGCGGCCAGAAAAGTCTTCAATAAGGTCATTGACGGCCACGTTGTCCTCAAGGACCCACGAGGCTTCAACCCACTGAAAGTCCGGGTTCTGATGGGCTTTTTCCATCAGATAGTCCAGCAAAAGCAGGGGCAGGCCCATGAGCCGGAATTCTTCACGGATGCCGAAAAGAATGATGCGGTAGCCGCCGCGTATTTCTGCGCGCGCACGCCACCAGTGCCACAGGGCCGCAAGGCCCAGCTTGCCGTTGAGCCGCCGCAGCAGCGGGGCCATGTCGGGCAGGGCCACCATGCCGGCCGCCGGTTTGCCGTTGTGGAAAAAGAGCACGAAAAAATCCGTGTCCAGCACGGCCTTGAGTTCTTTGACGTGCTGTTCGGCCTCGGCGTCCGACAAGGGTGAGAAACCCCAGTTCTGCGCCCACGACTCCTTATACAGGGTGAACATGTCGCGGATATCTTGGGTCAGCGTAGCCTTGCCGGAGGTGCGGCAGGTGAAATGCCCCTCTTTTTTGAGGCGGGTCACTTCTTCGTGGAGCCATTCTGGCGGCGAGAAACGTTCCTTTTCAATAAGATAGGCAAAAAGGTCCTGTTCTTTGCGCAGATGCCAGCTTTCGAGCAGCTCCGCATAGTACGGCGGGTTCCAGGGCATCATGATGGTGGGGGCAAGTTCAAAGCCGTTCACCAGCAGGCCGCAGGTGTAGTTTGCGGACGGGTTCAGCGGCCCGCGCATGAAGGTCATCCCCTGGGCTGCCAGCCAGTTTCTGGCGGCGTCCAGCAGGGCGTGGGCGGCTTCGCGGTCGTTTTCGCATTCAAAAAAACCGAAGGCTCCGCAGGTTTCGCCCGCGTAGGCATTATATTTATCGTCAATAATGGCGGCAATGCGTCCTACGGGCCGCCCGTCACGCAGGGCCAGAAAAAGTCTGCGCCGGGCGTTTTCCCAAAAGGGATGCTGCCCTGGCGTGAGCAGTTCGCGCTCCTGACTCTTGATGGGCGGCGTCCACAAGGGGCTTTGGGCGTAAATGCTCCACGGCAGATCCAGAAACTGGCCTGTTTCCGCTTCGGTGCGGGCGGTAATGACGGCAAGTCCCATAAATCAGTCCAGTAGCAGGCTGCCGCGCAGCTCTTCCAGCGAGGCGATGCCCAGACGTTCGCACGCTTCGGGCAGTTGCTGCACAAGATCAAAGACGCAGTCGGGCCGCATGAAGCTCGCTGTGCCGATCTGAACCGCGTGCGCGCCCGCCAGGATGAATTCCAGCACGTCTTCCACGCAGCTGATGCCGCCCACGCCGATCACGGGAATCTTGACCGCGCGGGCCACCTGCCACACGCAGCGACGGGCCACGGGC
>NZ_JBAIYR010000488.1:0-1574 GCF_036763145.1 Desulfovibrio sp. 1188_IL3213
CGGCCCGCGCGGCGCAACAGCAAGGAGCGCACATGCCCAAGCGCAAGACCTGACGCAAGCCCACAGGCTTCACGGTGTGGAGTATATGCGGGCGGCGGCGCGTTCTGAGCCTTGGGGGCATGGCGCGACAACCCTGACAAAACGGTAATCCTCCGTCCGCGTAAAGCGGCCATACTGGCCGTCTACGCAACGGGCGTACGCCCGCAAACAGGAGGAAAGCCATGAAACAGGGCTTCAACATTCTTTCCACCACCACGGGCATCATCGTGGTCGGCCTTATTTTCGGCGTATTGGCCGTATTGCTGCAACAGGCGGGCAATCCGGGCAATATGGGCATATGCGTCGTCTGCTTTAACCGCGACATTGCCGGGGCCGTGGGCCTGCACAGGGCTGACCTTGTGCAGTATCTGCGCCCGGAAATAATGGGCATGGCGCTGGGCGCTTTTGCGGCGGCCATGCTTTTTGGCGAGTACAAGCCGCGCGGCGGATCCGCGCCGATCATCCGCTTTTTTCTCGGCGCCATTGCGGGCATAGGCGCACTGGTTTTTCTGGGCTGCCCCTGGCGCGTCATTCTGCGTCTGGCCGGCGGCGACGCTCATGCCCTTTTCGGCCTGGCGGGCCTCATCGTGGGCGTTGGCATAGGCACGGTCTTTTTTCGCATGGGCTTTTCCCTGGGCCGCAGCCAGGGCCAGGGGAAAATCTCTGGGCTTCTGCTGCCCGCGCTCATGATCGCCCTTGTGGCCCTGTACCTTGCCGATCCGCAGATAATGGGCGAACTTAAAAGCGGCGTGCTTTTCTACTCCGTCAAGGGGCCCGGCTCACAACACGCGCCGTTCATCTTTTCCCTGTGCGCCGGACTGGCTGTAGGCTTTCTGGCCCAACGCAGCCGCTTCTGCACCATGGGCGCCCTGCGCGACGTCATCCTGTTCAACCAGTGGTTTCTGGCCCTGGGCTTTATTGCCATGTTCGCGGCGGCTCTGGTCATGAATATCAGCTTCGGTTCCTTCCACTGGGGATTTGAAAACCAGCCCGTCTCACAGCCCAATGACCTGTGGAACTTTATGGGCATGGTTACGGCGGGCCTTGCCTTTGCCCTTGCCGGCGGTTGCCCCGGACGGCAGCTCTTTATGGCGGGCGAAGGCGACAACGACGCCTCTGTCTTTGTCATGGGCCTCATCGTCGGTACAGCCATGGCCCACAACTTCGGCATGGCCTCAAGCCCCGCCGGCATCGGTCCTCACGGCATGGCCGCCACCCTGGCTGGTCTTGGAATTTGCCTGTGCATAGGATTTTATAACTGCAAGCGAGGCGCGTAATGTCTGTACTTATAGATACCCGCGGTCTTTCCTGCCCGCAGCCGGTGCTTCTTTTTCTCAATGCCGCCAAAACCGGCAACGGTCCCTTCAGCGTACTCGTCGACAACGACGCAAGCCGCGAAAACGTCAGCCGCGCGGCCCGCAACCGGGGCTTCAGCGTGGACTCGACCGATGAGGGGCAGGGCGTCACAAAACTGGAACTGCACAAGGACTGACGCCGGGGCTTTTCTGGGCGCCAGACCGTGCGGTGCGCCTGCG
>NZ_JBAIYR010000489.1:0-1568 GCF_036763145.1 Desulfovibrio sp. 1188_IL3213
GGCGTTTCCGCGAGACGCGGGCGCGCCGTAATCGTCCTCATAGCCGCGACCGCCGCCGCTTTCGCCACGCGGGGCATCGCTCTTACGGTCAAGAAACTGCACACGCTGGGCCTTGATCTCGGTGGTGTAACGGTCCTGGCCCTGCTGGTCCTGCCATTTGCGGGTCTGCAGGCTGCCTTCCACGTAGACAAGGCTGCCCTTGGTCAGGTAGTTGGCGCAGTTCTCGGCCTGGCGCTGGAAAACAGATACGCGATGCCACTCGGTGCGATCCACTTTGTTGCCGTCGCGGTCGGTGTAAGATTCGTCAGTGGCTATATTGAGGCTCGCCACAGGCGAGCCGCTCTGGGTATAGCGCAATTCGGGGTCGCGCCCCAGACGGCCGATGATCATGACTTTATTAAGCATGCGAAAGTCTCCGATAAATACTTCTTGTTCCGGATATCTCAGGCCACAAAGACCTTTTCAAGAGTATCCAGCACGTCTTCAAGTTTGTCACTTAAAATATTGGCCTCACGGGGCTGCCAGTCGGCCAGCGCCGTTTCCAGTGCCTGCTTGAGGCGCACGGCTTCTTCAATGCCCGGCCCCATGGCCTTGCGCCTGGCTTCGGACCAGGGCAGAAATTGCAGGCCGTCGCCAAGGGCGCGCACCATTTCAAGAACGCCGTGCTTTTCGTGCTTGATGGGTACGCTGAAGGCAAGTTCTGTGAGTTTGGGCCACAGTTTTTCAAGCAGGTCTTCATTCCATGTCACGGCAGTGACGCGAATCTGCAAAGCCTTGCCCATAAGTAGCCTCCGTGGGGTTTGACCAGCCGGAATGGTGCGGGTTCTATTCCTTTTCTGTCCATTCGGTCTGCACCCGCATGATCACGTCCTGGATGGCGGGCAGTTGGTCCTTGGGGCATACGCCCAAAAGCGGGGCGCCGGCGTCCATGTTGTCGTTGATCTTGAAGTAGACCGCATAGATTACCCCGTCGGGTCCCGTGTAGCAGAGGGGAACCTCGCGCTTCATGCGCGACATGATGAGCAGTTCCATGCCGTCCCGCACTGCCACGGACTGGGCGTCGGCGGCGCGGATTTTTTTGTCCACTTCAGGTGTAAAATAGTATTTGGCCCGTTCCGGCGCGCGGAAAAGGTGCAGGGTTTTTTTCAGGATGATGCTTTGCACCTCATCCTTGGTCAGCATGTGGCGCAGCACGGCAAGGGGTGCGCCCGCCTCCACAAACTGCCCTTCAAGCTCGCTGTGTATGACGCTCACCTCGCCTTTTTCGGGCGCGCAGATGGGCTTGGGATTGTGCTCGCGCTCCAGTGTGGCAATGAGCGTGCCGGGCTTTTCTTTCCACTGGCCCTGCGGGCCAAGGGCCTGATCGCCCTGCCTGAGTTCCGCAAAGGTGACGCGGCCCGTATGGGGCGTGCGGATGACGATTTCGCGGTAGGGCGAAGCCTTTATCTCGTCCAGCAGTGAAGATATGTTGATCATGCTTGGTCCGTTATATGCTTGGGCGTGCGTGCCGCCGGAGCGGCGCGGGCGCTTGGTTTCTTTCGGGGCTGTCCTGCTGCGTGCGACGGTCT
>NZ_JBAIYR010000490.1:0-1562 GCF_036763145.1 Desulfovibrio sp. 1188_IL3213
CACGGGCATTGCAGCGCGGGATCGCCACTTAGCGTCCCGCTCGCAAAGCACGCGCCAGCTTCAAGACAGCGCCAGACCTGACACCACATGGCAGCTACAAAATGTGCGAAAAATTCTGGACACTACCGAACACGTTATGTCCTCGGACAATTCGGGTATGGTGGTACGTCAAATGAAAATCCCCGGAGAGCCGCACTCTCCGGGGAAAATTAGGCGCTCAACCGCCGCGCTTTATCCCGCCTGGATTAGTCCCACTTATAAAGACGACCCACGCATTGCCCGCAAATGTCCTGACGGGTTTGAGCCTTTGCGATCTTCACTCGCAACTCTTCCGAGTCAGTTTCTCCAGACAAAGTCCACCCTGACTTTTCTTTGGTGACCATGTTGCAAATGGAGTTTTTAGAAACACCCTGTGCCGTTTTCCCGTTCGCGTCATATCCGTCAAAATCGAACAGATGAGCTTGGTCGCCATTTCCACTGACTTGGTCTTGGGTTTTCAAAAGAACATACGGTTTCAAATCCTTAGCCATACAGAATATCCTCCTGTTACACGATTAATGAATCAAAAACCCCGGAGCACGAAAAAAGCCCCTTCCGCTTTTATGGAGGGGGCCGGTCAACTCCGGGGCGTTTGCCCGATGACTGGTCTGCTGCCTACGCCCTTTTCTTGTGGGCGTAAGGTTTCCAGTCTATAATAAAAAAATAACTACGTGCCTGCGCCAGTCAAGAGGGACGCCCAATATTTTTTTATTTTTGTTCATAATCTGCTGAAATATTTATTCCTTCAAACATATGCCGTCTCGCCATAACCATACACAAAAAAATACAAATTTCCGTCTTTTATGAAGACTTCCATTCAGACTCAAGAACATTTTTTGCATGTGCCTTGGGGAAGGCGCTGTAGCGTGTCTCCGCGGCAAAAGTTTCGTGAGCCATCTTCCTTTTGCGTTGAGCCCGCCAGGGCGAATAAGCAGCCCCGCAGGGCAGGCCGGGAGGGGAAACACCCAAAAGGTGGGCCCACCTCCCTTGTCCTGCCTTTTGGATTCAATACACGATGATAAAATAACATGCAGGAATATGAACGTCGTTTCACCTGTTCAATGCCTTTCATGGAGTATCAAGCTCGTGTAACATCGAGCAATTACCTGCAAATGCTTTCAATATATTTGAGCTTTGGCGTTCAATATATTTTAGGATATTTTGATAGATGTTCGACCACAAAGACATATTCAAAGGTACAGAAGCATACAAAGGCATATTCTGGCATAAGCTCATATATGTTCGCATATTTTGGCAAATAATTTCCAAAAATATGCTTTCGTATGCCTCTGTATACGTTCGTATGCCTTTCAATATTGAAATGCGAGGGCAGGACAGAGGAAGTGGGCCTACCTTCGGCGGCTCCATTCCTGCCCTGCCCGGCGGGGCTGGCTTATTGTAACTAGAAAACCCCCCGCTAGGCGGGGGGTTCTAAAAAGCTTATAGCTTTGCCCAAGTGAGTAAAACTCCTTTTGATTTGTTAAAAAATCTCGCGGTCTGGCAACTGCGAGTCAACAAATCAA
>NZ_JBAIYR010000491.1:0-1551 GCF_036763145.1 Desulfovibrio sp. 1188_IL3213
TTCCTTGGTATATCAAGGAGAACGAGCCTTTTATGCAGGGAGTGTACTCTTATGGTACTCGACCGGAATAAAAGGCGAAGTTCGACGCAGAGATACCGGGAAAGGCGCTCGTGACGACACTGTCTAAGGCGGATTGCCTGCCGCCGGTCAGTCAACCATGCCGGGCCGGACGTGCCGATCGGGATCAAAGGTGGCGGTCATGACAGTTCGCGGGCCAGATCGCGCTCTTCGGCCCGACGTTTCAGGCTTTCGCGGTGATCGTGCAGTTTTTTGCCGCGGCCCACCGCTATTTCCACCTTGATTTTGCCCCGCTTGAGATACAGGCGCACGGGGACCACGGTAAGGCCCTTCTGGGCCACAATGCCCGCCAGTTTGGCGATTTCGCGCTGGTGCAGCAGCAGCTTGCGCGCGCGCTCCGGCTCCTGCGGGGCATAACCCGCATTGGAATAGGGGGCTATGTGCAGCGACACCAGCCAGGCTTCGCCCCGGCGGAAGTCCACATAACTGTCGACGAAGTTGACCTTGCCCGCGCGTATGCTTTTGACTTCGGGACCGGTAAGAACAACCCCCGCCTCGGTGAATTCGGAAAGTTCATAGAGATGGCGGGCCTTTTTATTGACGGCGATGGTGGAAGGAGATGTTTTTTGGCTCATGGCTGGCTGTGGGTCAAAAGGCTTGTGGTATGAAAGGCCAGTTCCGGTCCCAGGGTCTGGTGCAGGGTTTCACGCACCATACGGCGGGAAGCGGCCACGTCTGTGCTCATGAGCACACTGTGGGCCAGTTCCATGCAGGTTTCGGACTTGAGCTGGCGGATAAGGTGTTTCAGGCCCGGCACAAAGCGCGGCGCGGCAGAGATGGTGTCCACCCCCATGCCGAGCAGCAGGGCCATGCCCAACGGGTCGGAGGCAAGCTCGCCGCAGACCGAAACGCCTATGCCCTCACGGTGGGCGGCATCAATAATATGCTTGAGCGAGCGCACCACGGCGGGGTGCAGCGGCTCGTTGAGATAGGCCACATGATGATTGTTGCGGTCTATCCCCATAATATAGTGGATAAGATCGTTGGTTCCTATGCTGAAAAAGTCGCATTCCCTGGCAAGCGCGTCGCAGATAAGTGCCGCCGCCGGGGTTTCTATCATGACGCCCAGCGGCAGGGGAGGCGCGTGCGGCAGATCGCGGGCCGTCAGTTCCTGATGCAGTTCCTGCATGATGCCGCGCACCTGCTGCACTTCGTCCAGGCCGGAAACCATAGGCAGCATGATAGCCACGTTGCCCTGAACTCCCGCCCGCATGAGCGCCCGTAACTGGGTGCGGAACAGGCCCTGATGGCGCAGGCAAAAACGTATGCCGCGCAGGCCGAGGGCCGGATTTGGCTCTTTAAGGGCGGCCTGGGCATGCAGCATTTTGTCCGCGCCCACGTCCAGCGTACGGAAAACCACGCGCTCCGGCGCAATTTTTTGCGCCACAGCGGCGTATTCTGCCAGCAGATCTTCCTCGTCGGGCAAACGGCCCTTGAGGTAGGCAAATTCTGTGCGGTACAGGCCCACGCCGT
>NZ_JBAIYR010000492.1:0-1548 GCF_036763145.1 Desulfovibrio sp. 1188_IL3213
GTGGTAAAGGTGGGCGGTCCCCTGGTGGTCAAGGCTGACGGCCTGGCCGCGGGCAAGGGCGTCATCATGGCAGCCGACTCCCAGGAGGCCCTGCAGGCCGTCAATGACATCATGAGCGCCCGCGCCTTTGGCGCTGCCGGTGATCTTGTGGTGCTTGAGGAATGCCTTGTGGGCGAAGAGGCTTCTTTTCTCTGCCTGTGCGATGGCGAACGTGCCGTTCCCCTGCCTTCGGCCCAGGACCACAAGCGTGTTTTCGACAATGACGAAGGCCCCAATACCGGCGGCATGGGCGCATACAGCCCGGCCCCCATCCTGCCCGACCACATGCTTGAAGAAATGGCCGACCTCACCGTGCGGCCCATTCTGCGTGAGCTTGCCAAAGACGGTCACCCCTTTGTGGGCGTGCTTTATGCCGGGCTTATGATGACCGCGGACGGACCCAAAGTGCTGGAATACAATGTGCGCTTCGGTGACCCGGAGTGTCAGCCCATGCTCATGCGCCTTGAGGGCGACCTGCCCCGCATCATGCTCGACTGCGTGGAAGGCAGGCTCGACCCTGCAAGCATCGGGCAGAGCGATAAAACGGCCCTCGGCGTGGTTATGACGGCCAAGGGCTATCCGGGCGCGTATTCCAAGGGACTTGCCATCAAGGATATTGACGAGGCCGACAGTCTGCCCGGCGTCAAGGTTTTCCACAGCGGCACGACCCTGAAGGATAACGTGCTGGTGTCCAGCGGCGGGCGCGTACTTTGCGTCACGGCCCTGGGGGACGACCTTGCGGACGCGAAAAAAGCCGCCTATGCCGCTGTGGAAAAAGTGCGCATGACCGACGCCTTTTACCGCACAGACATCGGGCAGAAGGGCATCAACCGTCTTAAGGCAGAGTAGCTTTTTTAAGGCAGAGCAGGTTTGAGGACGGACATCCTCAAAGCTTGCTTCGGCGGGTAAGGTCGCAAACACTGCTCCACGCCTTTGCGGCGGGCGTCTGCTCACGCAGTCGCCAGAGCGCTTTTAACGTGAAATGCTCTAAAGCCGTGAAGTCGCCAGGGCATAAACGCTCTTCAGCGCTGTCCTGCGGGCTTTGGCTGAAGACGGCAGTGCTGTTTGTCCGCGCGGCTGCGCGCCGTGATGAACGTTTTGAAACCTTGAGAGTGCATGCTCTCAACACTACCACGCTCCAGCGGCGGAAAACGGCTTTGCACACCGGGCAACGTGTCCGGCGTTGCGCGCAGCCATGCGAAAACAAACAGGGTCGCGCGAAAACGCCGTGGGCGCTTGTCCGGTGCGGGGCAGCAAGGAGAGGACAGATCATGGCTCAAGTGGTAATATTGATGGGTTCCCAGTCTGATGAAGACAAGGTCAGCCCCTGTGTTGAAGTGCTGAAAAGCCTGGGCATAAGCTGCGTTATCACGGTCAGCTCCGCCCACCGCACCCCTGAACGCACGGAAAAACTCATAAGCGAACACGAAGCCGCCGGTGCGCAGGTCTTTATCTGTGCCGCCGGTATGGCCGCGCATCTGGCCGGAGCCGTGGCGGCGCGCACCACGC
>NZ_JBAIYR010000493.1:0-1543 GCF_036763145.1 Desulfovibrio sp. 1188_IL3213
GGAGCAACGGGCGAAGACCGCCCAGCTTGGCGGCATGGGCGAGAAAGCGGCTGTCCAGTCCGCCGGAAAAGGCGACGGCGATCCATCCATCCCGGGCCAGAGCACCCAGCCGGGCGTGCAATGCGGCCAGTTTGTTTTCAGTCTGATAAGGCAAGAAGATATCCTCAGGTAGCGCCTACGCTCCGAAGAGTTCGGCGGCTTCTTTCATTTTGTCGCGCACGGGCACCTGGAACGGGCAGTTGCCCTCGCAGGAGCCGCACTGGATACAGTCCCCGGCCTTGTGTTCCAGGGCGAGATAATGCTGCCGAGCCAGTTCGTCGCCGACCTGGGCCAGATCCAGGAACTTGTTCACCCGGGCGATGTCGATGTTGACCGGACAGGGCAGACAATGGTTGCAGTACACGCATTTGCCGAGCATTTCCTCGAAGTGCAGGTCCGCGATAAAGGCGTAGTCGCGCTCTTCGCGGGTGGAATCGTAATAGGCGATCCAGTCAGTGAGGTTCTCCACCGAGTCCGCGCCGAGCATACAGGAAAGCACGGCCGGGCGGTCCAGGCAATATTGCAGGCACTGGGGCACGGTCAGCGCCCGCCCGAAGGGCGAGGTGCGGCCGTCCAGCAGGCGGCCGGCGCCGAGCGGCTTCATGACAGTGATGCCCACGCCGAGTTTTTCGGCCAGGCGGTAGAGTGCTACCCGTTCCTCTGCCACGTTCAGGGAATTCATGGCGCTCCAGTCCTCTTCCAGCGGGTTGTTGGCCACCGGGTCGAGGTCGTAGGCCGGGTTGATGCTGAACATGAACAGGTCGAAATCGCCTTGCTCCAGGAATTTCCTGGCCACGTCCACCCGGTGGGAGGCGAAACCGAGTTTCTTGATCCTGCCCTCGCGCTTCAACTGCAGGCCGAAATTATAGGTGCCCTCCGCGAAGACCCGCTCGTAATCGTCGAAATCGTCCACATAGTGGATGTAGGCGATGTCCGCGTAGTCGGTATCCAGATCGGCCAGCTGTTTCTCGAAACCGCGCCTGACCTCTTCAAGATCGCGCGTCCGCTTGTACTGGCCGTCTTCCTGAAAGGTCAGGCCGAGATGCAGGGCCAGCATCACCTTGTCCCTGCGCCCGGCAAGGGCTTTACGCACCTTGGGAAAGACTTCGGCGGTCTCCGTGGCCAGGTCGATGATGTTGATACCATTCGCGATGGCGTAATCAACCATGGTTTTCATGGTCTCGTGTGACACGGCATGCAGCTTTGAACCGCCGATGCCGACAGTGCTTATTCTCTCCCCGCCTTTGGGAAACGTTCTGTATTCCATATATGCTCCTGTGCTTGGTTCTATTTGATGCCTTCCCACCAGCGGCCGAACGCCTGTTCCCGTCCGTCCAGCCAGACCGGCTGGCCGATTTTCGGGGTCAGCAGGGTAAAAGGCTTGCCTTTGGCGGCTTCCGCAGCCCGGATGAACGGTTCGTCCCAGGGGTGGGAGGCGATGGCGAAGCGGCCGGAATGCGCCAACATCATGGCCCTGGCTCCAAGCTCCCCGGCGGACTGCACG
>NZ_JBAIYR010000494.1:0-1543 GCF_036763145.1 Desulfovibrio sp. 1188_IL3213
ACAGCGCGCATCACAGCGTGTCCGGCAACGCGCGGGAAGGCATGGGCCATGAAGGCTGACCCCGTGCGCGCCTGTCGCATTGACAGGGCCGTCACAGCCCCCTAAAGTTGCACCGCATGCTTTTCGGCAAATACCATATCGTCATATTCAAGGAAGGCCGCAGCGGCAGCCGCAATCTACGGATGCGCGGCTGGTTCGGTTTTTCGCTCTGCGCGCTGGTGCTGGCCCTTGTGGCCTGTAATGTCTGGCTGCTTCAGGCGTGGCTTGAGTCTCGCCATCTTGACGATGACCTTGAGAACGCCCAGCGGGTCATCACCGAACAGCGCCGCCAGCTTGTGAGCCTGGCCGAGCGTATATCCCAGGTGAGCCGCGACCTGCAGCGGGTGCAGGGCTTTGACTCCAAGCTGCGCATTATGATGAATATGGAAAAAGACCCCGCTGACGCAGGCGGGGGCCTTGATGTTGTGGGCGATTTTTCGCGTTCCTATCTGCCTTTGCACCGGCAGGAACTGGCCGCCCGCAAAATGCAGGATTTTCTTGAGCGCCTTTCGGAGTCTGCCAGACTTGAAGAAGTGCGACAGCAAGACCTTTTGCTGGCCCTGCGCGAAAATCGTGACGCGCTTTCTTCCATGCCGACCATCTGGCCTGTTGTGGGCTTTGTGTCGTCGAGCTTCGGAAGGCGCTCGTCGCCTTTCGGCGGGCGGGGGCAGTTCCACAAGGGACTGGACATCACCAACCGTGTGGGAACGCCCATTGTGGCCCCGGCTCAGGGGCTGGTCAGCCAGTCCGGCCACGACGGGGCCTACGGCCTGAGTATCGAGATCAACCACGGCAGCGGCATTATCACCAAATACGGGCATATGCAGCGCTGCGCCGTGCCTGTGGGGGTGTGGGTCAAGCGTGGGCAGGTCATAGGCTATGTGGGCATGAGCGGAAGAACCACCGGGCCGCATCTGCACTATGAGGTGCGCCTTAACGGGGTTCCCGTCAATCCCATGCGGTATATTCTGGACTGATTGCTCCGGGGCTGTTGCGTATCTGTTCCGCGCGGCTTTTTTGTCTTTCCTGCGACGACCCTGCCCCGGCCGGGCGCGCACAGGGCATTGCAGGCGCGCAATGCCGCCACAGGGGCAGGAAGCGGCCTGTGTCGTAAAGCATAGCATCCTTCGGCTGGACAGCCTTGAGCGCGGCCTTATATTCCATAACAGGAGGACGACCTCCCCCCCACAGCAGGGGCATCTTGTCCGGGACGACCCGGCTCTGAAAAAAGGAGAGCCGAATGGCCTGGATATTGCTGTTTTTTGCCGGTCTTCTTGAGGTTGTGTGGGCGTACACCATGAAGCTGTCCATTGGCTTCACAAAACCTCTTCCTACCGTACTCACCCTGGCGGCCATGATCGCCAGTTTTGGCCTGTTGGCCGTAGCCATGAAAAGCCTGCCTCTGGGTACGGCCTATACCATCTGGACGGGCATCGGCGCTGTGGGGGCCTTTGTGCTCGGCATCGCGGTGCTGGGCGAGCCGGTAAGCGCCATGCGCGTGGGC
>NZ_JBAIYR010000495.1:0-1533 GCF_036763145.1 Desulfovibrio sp. 1188_IL3213
TGGCGGAACTGGCCGGGCGGGTGGGCATTCCCGCCGGGGTATTCAACGTCATCACGGGCAATGCCGGGGCCATCGGCTCGGTCATTGCCTCAAGCCCGCTTGTGCGCAAACTCAGCTTCACAGGCTCCACGCCTGTGGGCAAAAAGCTCGCCGCCCAGTGCGGCCCCACCCTCAAGCGCCTTTCTCTGGAACTGGGCGGCAATGCGCCGTTTATCGTCTTTGATGATGCGGACCTGGATCAGGCCGCGGGCATGGCCCTGAGCAACAAGTTCCGTAACGCCGGTCAAACCTGCATCTGCGCCAACCGTTTTCTGGTGCACAAGGATGTTCTTGATGCCTTTGTGCGTCGTCTGCTGCACGGCATACGCAAGCTGCATGTGGGAGACGGGCTGAAGGCCGACACCACAATGGGGCCGCTCATCAACGCCGAGGCCGTGGCGCATGTGGACGCGCTTGTGCGCGACGCCCAGGAAAAAGGCGCGTGCCGCGTCACAGGCGGGCAGCCGCACAGCCTTGGGGGAAATTTTTATGAACCCACGCTGCTCACGGGCTTGCGCCCCGACATGCGCCTTTTTCATGAGGAAATATTCGGCCCCGTAGCCGCCGTCATGTCTTTTGAAAGTGAAGAAGAAGCCATAAGCCTTGCCAATGACACGGAATACGGCCTGGCGTCCTACGTCTGCACAAGGGATATGGGGCGCGTGTGGCGGCTCTGGCAGGGTTTGCGTTTCGGTATGGTCGGCGTCAATGATGCGGGGCTGGCCTCGGCGGAAACGCCTTTCGGCGGCGTCAAGGGCAGCGGCCTCGGACGCGAGGGCGGCCGGGAAGGTCTGCTGGAATATATGGAAACACATTACGCTTTGCTGGGCGGTCTTGCCCAGGCATAATCCGGTCTGTATTTATTTTCACATTACATTTGGCCTCTCTGCCCCGTGAGGGAACTTCCACGGGGCAGAGGACGGCCGCCGGCGGAGGGAATCTGCGGAAAGGGTCTTTCAAAAAAGCCATAAATGTGCTCTAAAGAGTCCATAGACTATGTTATAAAATGTTTTGATAGGGCGGCAGCGCGCGGAGACACCGGGTACTCAGGCCCGTCTTGCCCTGGTCGCAGGGTTCGCAGCTTTTTTCTGAGACGCTAAATTCCGGGAGCAGCCATGAGCATACGACACCCCATCGCAGCAGGACGTTTTTATCCTGCTGACGCCGAACAACTGAAAAAAGAAATCCGTTCGTGGTTCATGTCCGGGGGGGTGCCTGAAAATCTTGTCCCCGGTGAAATACCGCGTGAGGCAAACGCACGCTTGCTTGGGCTCATGTTGCCCCACGCGGGTTATGTTTACTGTGGACGTGTTATTGGCGGCACTTTGGCGAGCACCTGGGATGGCTCCACCGCCGGAGCCAATCTGCCCCAGCGGCTTTTTATCCTGTGTCCGAACCATACCGGGCAGGGGCGGACGCTGGGCGTCTGGACCGACGGCCACTGGCTGACCCCTCTGGGGCCGATGGCGGTGGACGTGGAGCTGGGGCTGGCGC
>NZ_JBAIYR010000496.1:0-1530 GCF_036763145.1 Desulfovibrio sp. 1188_IL3213
GGGGCTGCGCCCGCTTCAGGCCATGCAGGCAGCGGGCATAGCGGTGTATCACAACGCCGGTCTGCCCAGCGTAGGCTCCTGTCTTGATGCTTTTGCCGCCGGCAAGCTGGCGGCTTTCGGCACAGAACACCTGTGCCAGGGCGGGTGCGCGCCGGAAGAGTAATTTTCTACGCACGCATGGCCGGTTTTTCGGCCATCATACATCGAGTGCAGGGACGCCATGAGCAATACAGTGAAAACTGACGGCAAGGCCCCTGTAACCGCCATACCTTCCGAACATTCCCCCCTTGTGGCGGATCAGGGCAGGCAAACCCGCAACGCGGCCCAGACCAGACATAGAATATTGCTGGCAGCCCGTAGCCTTTTTGCCAATAATAACTACGAAAGCGTGGGTACACGAGAAATCGCGGCCAAGGCCGGCGTCAATGCCACGCTTATCAACAGATACTTCGGCTCCAAAAAGAAGCTTTTTGTGGCCGTGGTGGAATCATTGCATGAATTGATGCCTCCGAGAGGCGTGGAAGCCGATGTGGCCGATATGCTGGATCAGGCTGTGAACAGCATTGTGCACGAAGGAGAGCACGGTCCGTGGCTGGATGAGTTTAGGATAATTCTTTTCTCAGCCCTTGATCAGGAAGTATCTGATATTATAGCTGACTTTTTTGAAAAAAGACGCAAGGGGCTGGCACGGCGATTATCCGGTCCTGATGCTGCCGCCAGGGCGGATGCGGTTTTTTCGCTTCTGACGGGGGCCGCAATTATTGTGAGTCTGCTGTGCGGCAAGAAGGAAAATGACCTGGATCAGAAAGAGTTTCGCAAACAGCTTGGCCGGGTGCTGGCCCCGCTGCTTGCCGGGTGACAGCGCGGAACAGAACAGCCAGAGGCGGTGCAGCCGGGATATATTGTCCCGCCTGCGCCGCCTCTGGCTGTTTCATGCGTCATGCCGTCGCGCTGCCGGTGCTTTGTGACGCGCCGGGGCGTCTGCCGGGCGTCTTTAGAGCAGATTAACTTTGATAATATACATTCTCAAAGTTTGATGCACGCTCACTTCGGCGTTTAACCGCGCAAATAAATTGCGCTTACGCCTTCGCTGCGGGCGTCTGCTCGCGCAGCCGCCAGAGCAATTTCAAAGTGAAATTGCTCTAGTCATGGCGCGGGTGTGTGCGTTGTCGTGCCTCAGTTGAAGATGCCGCTCTGGCGCATAAGTTCCTGCCCGTTGGCCAGCGAGGGCAGCAGGGTTCCCGCCATGATGCAATAGTGTACGGCCACCGGGCGAAACGAATAGCGCGGTAAAACAAAAATAAAGACAAAGCACAGGGCTGCGATAACAAAAACAAAAATATTGGCTGGTTGCGAACCCCAGGGAATATTTTTGAAATGCAGAAACGCATAGATGCCCCAGCAAAAGATCATGGCACAGGCAAACAGGGTGTTGAACAGCGGGTGGCTGCGCCAGCTGGCAAGGTAGGCGGCGATCATTGGCCCGCCCGTGCCGTCATGGGGCCAAGCCCGCCGCCCACGGCTATGGCG
>NZ_JBAIYR010000497.1:0-1524 GCF_036763145.1 Desulfovibrio sp. 1188_IL3213
GGCGCAACCTGCCGCGCAACACGGCAGCGGCTACCGGCGCGCAGCCAGAACGGCACGGTCCCCATCCGAGGGAAAGTCCAGCCGCCATGCCTTGCGTAGCGTTGTCTGATCTACGGCATCCGGGGCCTTGACCAGCGACACGTTCCCGGCAGGGAACACAAGCGATGGCGCAGAACCGGCCTGGGTTTCCTGCACAGGCTTGATATCGCTGAAATAACGCGCAGCCAACGCAAGGCTTTGCTGCACATTCACATCGCCGCTGATGACCACCCGAAGCGGCCTTTTCCTGCGGCTGGCGGAAACGAAGTCACGCACATCCTCAATGCTGAACCGGGCCTTGCCACTCCAGTGCTTATTCTGTATGCAGCCTCTTGCACCTCATGTTCAAAGAAGGATGTCATGGGCTTTTTTTACAGTATGCTCTCTTCGGCAGCCTTCGGGCTTATCCCCCTTTTCAGCCTGCCGCTCATGGCCAGGGGGCTTTCTCCGGCTACCGTGCTTTTTTACCGCTTTTTCATTGCTTCCATCGTGCTGGGGATACTTATCCTGCTGAGGGGCGAACGCCTGCACACCTCGCGGCGCAATCTTGCCAAGCTCACAGGCATGAGCCTCATGTACGCCTTGGCGGCCCTGCTGTTCATGCAGGCATTCAAGTACATGCCAAGCGGCGTGGCGGCCACCCTGCACTTTTCTTACCCGGTGATGGTCATGCTCATGATGATTGTTTTCTTTCATGAGCGCTTTTCGTCAATTACCGCTCTGGCCGTGGTTCTTGCCATCAGTGGGGTCTACCTGCTGAGCGGCGGCGCACAGTCCGGCAGCGTGGCGGACATGAGCATGCTGGGCCTGACGCTGGCCCTGGCCTCCGCACTGTGCAACGCCGTCTACATAACCAGCCTCTACGCGGCCCGCATCAGCAATATGACGGGCCTTGTGCTTACCTTTTATGTCATGGGCTTCGGCGCACTCTGCTCACTGGCAAACTCGCTGGCGACAAACAGCTTCCAGATGCTGCAAAGCTGGCAGGATCTGGCGCTGGCCGCCCTGCTGGCCCTGGTGACAGCGGTGCTTTCCAACTACACCCTGATTCTGGCGGTACAGCGCATCGGTTCTACCCTTGCGGCCGTAATGGGCGTGCTGGAACCTGTCACCGCAGTGGTCGTGGGCATTCTGGTATTCAACGAGCCGTTCAGCCTGTCGCTGCTTACGGGGCTGGCGCTTATTGCGGTTTCGGTAGTTCTCGTCATGCTTGGCGGCCACATCCGCCACCTGCTGGCCCGGCGCAAGACAACGCTGCCGCCCATCCCGTAAGGCCGCCCTGCGGTCCCGCTGCTTTGCCACTTTGCCGCCGCCTTCGGCTGCGCCGCAGTCTGCCCCGACAATATTGCTGCAAAAACAAAAGGAACCCCCCGGCCTAGCCGGGGGTTCTTCATATGCGCCTGTAAGGCTTTCTTACCAGCCGCGCCCTAACAGGCGCACGGGCGATCTGACATTTGCATTTCTGTTACTTGCGGCCCGTAAACG
>NZ_JBAIYR010000498.1:0-1523 GCF_036763145.1 Desulfovibrio sp. 1188_IL3213
CGGGCGTGCAGCCGTTCGCGGGTGCGCCACAGCAGCCCCGGCAGCAAGGCGCCCTTGATAAGCAGAACAGCCCCTGCCAGCAGGGCATGGTCCAGACTGAGCAGCATGGCCGCCAGCAGTATGCCCTGAAATGCGGTAAGGCGTATGAGCCACATGAGCCGTGTTGTGCCCAGCATGAGCAGGTTGTTCAGCATGAGCAGAAACAGGCAGGATTGTAAAAGAGATTCCATGCTTCTACCTCGCCTGGGTCAGAATGAGCGCCAGCGCCGCCATGGCCGATGCACCGCCGAGCAGGTAGGGTACACGGTCCATGCGCAGACGCGCCATGACAGATTCCACAATGCCCACGACCACGGCCAGCAGCAGGACTATGAGCACACGCAGCCCCGCCTGCTGCCACAGGGGCAGGGCGGGCGTAACCAGTCCGGCGATAAGGGCCGAAAAGAACCACAGCTTGAGGGCCGCGCCGTAAACAATCATGGCGAGATTGGGACCGGAGTGGTCCAGCACCATGACCTCGTGGATCATGGTCAGTTCCAGGTGAGTATTGGGATCATCCACGGGAATGCGGCAGTTTTCCACCAGCAGCAGAATGAAGAAAATACAGGGCAAAAGCAGCAGCTCGCCCCGGCCCATGGCCCAGGCTCCGGCAATCTGCCCCCCGAACATGGATGAAAGCGAAAAGGCCGCGTGCGGGCCGCGTCCCATGTCCAGGGTGACGCTGGTCAGCACCAGCAGCGCCAGAAAAAAGAGCGGTTCGGCCAATGCCGCGAAAGTGGCCTCACGGCTTGCGCCCATACCCTCAAAAGCCGAGCCTGTATCAAGCGCCGAAAGCATGATGGCAAAACGGCCCATACCCAGCAGATAGGCTGCCAGAATAAAGTCACCGCCGAAAGCCAGAGGCGAGGCCGCCCCGCCCAGAGGCAGCAGGGCGATGGCGCAAAGCGCGGTCGCCAGGGCTATAGCCGGGCCGCAGGCGAAAACCCAGGTGGTGGTGCGGCTGATGACTTCGCCCTTGCGCATGAGCCGCGCCAGATCATAGTAGGTTTGCAGCAGTGGCTTGCCGTGTCTGCCAGCAAACTTGGCCTTGACCCTGTTGATAATGCCGGGCAGCAGCGGAGCCAGAACAAGGGCCAGCGCAAACTGCACGAAATAGACGACGATGTCCTGTCTCATGCGCTCAGTCCCCATATAAGCAGGCCCACAACCGTGGTCAGAATGTAAAGAATATAGAGATGTATTTTGCCGTGCTGCATGATCTTGCAGGCATTGCACAGGCGTTCTATGCCTTCGAAAAGCGGGTCGTAGACGGAGTTGCGCAGGCGGTCGGGGGCGGAGACGCTCACGTCGCCCTTGGCGGGGAACAGCCGCGAATCCAGTTGCATGCGCACTTTCAGGCCCATACCGGGGGCGAATATCTTGCCGAGCGGCTCGGAAAATCCGGCATCGGTGTACTGGATGCGGGCCGTACCGCCCTGATAGCCGCAACCCCAGGTGGGCATGCTGCCCACGCTGCGCCGCCT
>NZ_JBAIYR010000499.1:0-1519 GCF_036763145.1 Desulfovibrio sp. 1188_IL3213
TGACGCAAGGGCGGCCAGATCCTGCGCAAGACCCGCGGATTCACGGATGACGGCCAGAACATTGCGCATATCATGCACTGCCGAGGCCAGCAGTCGGGCCGTACACTGACTGACGTTCATGACATGTCTCCCCCGCCGGAGGCTGCCTCACGCCCGTCACGGCACGCGGACTCCAGCGTTTCAAGAAAAGTGTTGAAACTGAGCGGCTTTGTCAGACAGGCATAGGCCTGGCTTACGGGCGAAACACCCGTATCGTCCACGGCCGCATGCCCGGTGAGCAGCAGCACGGGCAGGCCGGGCTGCACGTTCTTGAGGCGGCGCAGCACCTCATCGCCGGGCAGACCGGGCATGAGAAGGTCAAGCACCACCACATCGGGCATTTCCTCTACAGCGGCCCGCAGGGCCGCCAGGCCGTCATAAACCACACGTACGCTGTACCCGCGCAACTCAAGCCTTTCGGCCAGAGTTTCCACAAAGTCCTTTTCGTCATCAGCCAGCAGTATGCGCAAAGCCATTGCTATACCTCCGCAGAGCCGTCAGGCGGAACCAGGGGCAAGGTTACACGCACGACACTGCCGCGCCCCTCCTCACTTTCCACACGGATATCGCCGCCAAGTCTGCGCACGATGCCGTAAGTGATAAACATGCCAAGCCCTGTGCCTTTGTTTTTCTTGGTGGAATAAAACGGCTCGAAAATGTGCCGCAGCACCTCTTGAGGCATGCCCTTGCCATTATCACGCACGGTCACCTCAAGCGCGGACGGCCCCGATGGCACACAGCGCACTTTTACAAAGCGCCCTTGCCCGTCGGCAGCCACACCAGCCTGCCCGCTGCCGGTCACGGCATCCAGGGCGTTGCCCACGATATTCAAAAAGACCTGCTGTAACTGGCCCCTGTCTGAAACAATTTCGGGCAAGCCCTCGGCCAGATCCATTTCCAGCGTTACCCCCCGGTTCTTGGCTTCGCGCTCAAGAAACGACAGGGTTTCGGTGATGACTTCCTCAATGTGCAGGCTCTGGCGGTTGGCCTCCATCCGGCGGGCAAAGCCCAGCAGGCGGTGGGTGATGCCGCGCGCCCTTTCCACGGTGCTTTCTATGCCTTCAAGCAGACCGTTCAGCCGTTCGCTGTCCCTGCTTTCGCCGCAAATCTTGCCCATGCTCAGCAGGTCGCGGGCAAGGCCCGCCTTTTCATAAATGACGGCCAGAGGATTGTTGACCTCATGAGCCACGCCAGCCGCCAGCCGCCCGATGGACGAAAGTTTCTGGTTGTGTTCCATCTGGGCAAAAACCGCCACCCGGCGCTCATCGCTGGCCTGCAGCCTGTTGACAAGCTGCTTCATGAGCAGGTGCGACACCAGAACAATAAGCGCTATGCCGCCGCACAGCACAAGCAGCAGTTCGGTGCGCAGGGCCGTCCACGAGCGAAACGCCTCGGCCTCGGGCTTGACTGCCAGCAGAATAAAATCCGTCCCGGCCAGTGCGCAAGAGGCCACCATAAGCTTGCGCCCCGACGGCTCGGC
>NZ_JBAIYR010000500.1:0-1512 GCF_036763145.1 Desulfovibrio sp. 1188_IL3213
GGCGGGCCACCCTGCGGCCCGCACAGCACCATTCCGCGCTCCATGCAGGGCCGCCACGCCTGCAATCACCACGCGCAAAGCGCAGCGCATATAAGCATCTACGAGGTATATATGGAACTAATTAACAGTTTCGGTTGGCTCATCCTGTTGGCCGTATTGGTTATCATCATTCTCATCAAAACGGCCGTGGTGGTTCCCAACCAGTCGGCCTTCGTTGTGGAGCGTCTCGGCAAATTCAGCAAGGTGCTCTACGCGGGCTTTCATATTCTTGTGCCCTTTGTGGATGTCATCTCCTACAAGCGCAGCCTCAAGGAGCAGGTGCTGGACGTTCCCAAGCAGACCTGCATCACCCGCGACAACGTGAGCGTGGATATCGACGGTGTGCTCTACCTCCAGATCATTACCCCCGAAAAATCCGCCTACGGCATTTCGGATTACGAATGGGGGGCCATCCAGCTTGCGCAGACCTCGCTGCGTTCTGTCATAGGCACGCTGGAACTTGACCGCACCTTTGAAGAGCGCAACCGCATCAATCAGGATGTGGTGGAAGCCCTCGATGCCGCCACCTCCCCCTGGGGCGTCAAGGTGCTGCGTTATGAAATCCGCGACATCACGCCGCCCATCACTGTCATGGAAGCCATGGAAAAGCAGATGCGCGCCGAGCGCGAAAAACGCGCCGCCATTGCCCAGTCCGAAGGCGAAATGCAGTCGCGCATCAACCTGGCCGAAGGCGCAAAGGCAGCAGCCATTGCCCAGTCTGAAGGCGAAAAGCAGGCCATTATCAACCAGGCCGAAGGCGAAGCCGCGCAAATCCGCACTGTGGCGCAGGCCACAGCCGAGGGCCTGCGCATTGTGGGCGAACCGCTCGGCAACGACAGCGTGGCCGCCGCCCAACTGCGCCTGGCGGAAGCCTACATCACCCAGTTCGGCCATATCGCCAAGCAGGGCAACAGCCTGATCATCCCGGCCGACATTGCCGATACGGCGGGCATGGTGGCTGCGGTCAGCAAGATCATCAAGCCCGGCGAAGGGCTGAGCAAAAACGTCAGCCGTCCCCAGGGCTAGCGCTGTTCGGCAAAACATCGCGGACGGTAACAGCAATAATGTCCCACCGTCCCGCTGGCAGTGCGAACTGAAAAAGCACTAATCCTGCCTGTTTTCCGGCGAAATGGCGTCTGCCCCGGCGGGAAACATGCAAAGAATACGACCACGGCCCCTCTGCCCGCAAAAATGGGCAGAGGGGCCGTTATCGTCTGATAGAGCATTTAACACTTGAAATGCTCGCTTAGGGCAGGCAAAAGCCTTCCTTCTCGTATTTCGTGTCAAGGATTTTCAAGAAAATCCTTGCAGAGCAGTTAACTCATTTCATTCGTTAATTGTTCTAGCCCTGCCGGTTGGCAGCAGTGTCTGCTGCCATGCCGGGCACACAGGTCACGCTGATGCTGCCGCCTGCACCGGGCCTCGCGGCCCCACAATCACGGCGCACAGCAGCCACGGAGACAGTCCGGAACC
>NZ_JBAIYR010000501.1:0-1509 GCF_036763145.1 Desulfovibrio sp. 1188_IL3213
TACCGGGGCAGGCCGGGTGGCCCAGCCCATATACTCGGCCAGATAGCCCCAGCCGACAATGACAATAAGACAAAGAACAATGGCGATGAGAAGATTTTTACCGTCTTGCATGAGGGCGCTCACTCCTGGGACAATGGCGGAACGTCACGGCGACGTCGTGATGGTGGAACAGGGTCATAACCCGAACCGCCCCAAGGGTGACAGCGGGCCAGGCGCTTGAGCGCCAGCCAGCCGCCCCGCAACACGCCGTGGGTCATTACGGCCTCGGCGGCATAGGCGGAACAGGTGGGATAATAACGGCAGGCAGGAGGCAGCACAGGCGAAATGCAACGCTGATAAACGCGTATGGGAAAAACGCAGATCACACGCAACAGGTGGCTCATGGCAAACCATCCAATGCCGAAGAGCCCGGCATCTGCCGGGCCACACTCCGTAACAGGGGCAAAAGCTCAGCAGCCACACGGGCATAGTCCAGCGCGGCTTCTCCGGCATGCTTTTTTGCTACGGTAACGATATCGGCCTCCACGGGCAGCTCCTTTCTGTGCAGACGGTAAAACTCCCGCAACAGTCTTTTGACGCGATTGCGCACCACGGCCTTACCCACCTTACGGGAAACGGCCATGCCGGTACGCGCGCGAAGACCGGGACAAGCCCGCGGCAACACGAAGACAAGGAAATGCTCGGTATGGTAGCGCCTGCCCCGCTCGTAACAGGCTGTAAACTCCACCCGGCGGCGGATGCGCAACTGTCGGGGCAGGAGGTACCGGCGCATGAAAGCTCCCTAATGACGAACGGGGGCAAGTCCCCCGTTCAACTAGGCGCTCAGGCGTTTACGGCCTTTGGCACGACGACGGCGCAACACCGCGCGGCCCCCGGGGGTTGCCATACGGGCGCGAAAGCCGTGAGTACGTGCCCTTCTGATTTTGCTCGGCTGATATGTTCTTTTCATGGCTGACTCCTTAAAATTTCCGGTAGGGCCAAATGCCGGACCGGGGATTTTCGGCACGCAGGGCTTTAGCGGTTATGAGGCCGTCAGCCGCCGTGGCGGCAGGGACGGCAAGGCCCTGGCGTTAAAATATGGAAGAAGCTACATACACGCCCACAGCCCCCCCGTCAAGCGCGGACTGGGCCAATCCTTTCAAGGCCATGCCCGTAACAACCGCCGCTTCCGGCACTTTTTGCGCCTTAACCACCGGAATAAATTTACCGCGTCAGTCCTTTGCATGGCGCAAGGGACTTCAAAAACAATCCTGACAGGCATGCATCAGCCCGGCACAGGCCACTGGAGGGCGGCCAGGAAACGTCAGGGGGCGCTCTGCGGCTGTCATGTCACCGCATATCATCATGACGGCGACAGTTGGCGGGCATTCACGCCCCTGACTTCTCACGGAAGAGGCGCACGGACAGGAGCCTGCCCTGCGGAACCGTTGGACGGCGGCAACAGATCATCTGCGGAAAGCGGAGGAACCGCCGGGGGCGGCAGCATGCCTTGAGAGCCGGCCCCTGCCG
>NZ_JBAIYR010000502.1:0-1508 GCF_036763145.1 Desulfovibrio sp. 1188_IL3213
GCACACAACACCCGACCCCGGCAGGCTCCAGAGGCAGCAGCGGGCGTCGCCAGCGGCCGCAGCCCCAACTGGCAGGATTTTTATGATTTCTGCGTGGCGGAACAGGCGGCTTCGCGCTCCGTTCCGGCTCCGTACGTACTGCGCGGCATAGGTGTGGACTGGCAGGGCGCCACGTTGCGTTTACAGCCCAGAACAGAAACACAGCTCCACCAGCTTGAAAAACAGGCCAATGCCCTGTATGCCGCACTGGCCGCCTACGGTGCGCCGGAAACGCAGGTGGAAATCATCGCCCCCAGACCCCATCGGCCTGAGGCGGATCTTATTGCCGAATTCAGCCGCAAGGAAGAATTGCAGCCGTGCTTTGAGGTGCTGAAAGCCTCGCTCAAAGGCTGCCGCCCCATAGAGTAGCGGCCTGCCCGGAAACGGGCTACCGGCTGGGCGTGGTCCCGGCCTTGGCCACGCGCGGCATGGCCGGAAACTCCGGCACGGCTGAAAACACTTGCGGGAAAGGCCGTTTTCAGGGATATTTCGCCGCCGCGTCATGCGGCACATGCCTTTGGGAGGGCAGCCGTGACTGCCTTAGAGCAGATTAACTTTGAGAATGTACATTCTCAAAGTTTAAGACACGCTCGCTTCAATGCTTAACCGCGCAAGTAAATTGCGCTTGCATCTTTGCGGCGGGCGACTGCTCACGCAGCCGCCAGAGCAATTTCAAAGTGAAATTGCTCTAAGCGAATTCTGTTCCTGTAACAATCTGGACTGCCCGTTGCACCCGACCAGGCACGACAAAGGGTGCGCGCCGTGCATACAGAAAAATCTCAGGCTCAAAGAAATTCCCAACTGTTTTTTTGATTTGCTGGAAGGGGCGGAGTCAAGGACAGGGGATTCCTTTGAACACTTCGCAAAACAGGTTCTTGGTTCAGGAACCGCCCACCCCTGAACGCGGATCGTGCGAGGCGACAAAACGCCGGACAAGAACGCCCGCGCAACGGCCCGGCAACGGAAGACAAAAGTCTTTCATCCTGATGCAACAATTTGAAGATTCAAGGAGAAACATATGCGCAACATGAATGACATCCTGCGCCAGGCTCAGGTCATGCAGAACAAGATCGCCAAGCTCCAGCAGGAAATGGGCGAACACAGCTACGAGGCTGCCAGCGGCGGCGGCATGGTCAAGGCCGAAGTTTCCGGCAAGCAGGAACTGCGCAAGCTCACCATTGATCCCAAGGCGCTGGAAGGCGGCGACGTGGAAATGCTGCAGGACCTCATCCTGGCTGCCGTCAATGAGGCGGGCCGCATCGCCCGTGAAACCATGGACCGCGAAATGAGCAACATTTCCGGCGGAATCAAGCTGCCCGGCCTCTTCTAGTTTCATGAACAAACGCATTCCCGAACCGCTCAAGGCCCTGGTGGAGCAGCTTGCGCGCCTGCCGGGCCTTGGCCCCAAATCCGCCATGCGGGCGGCCATGGCCCTGCTCAAATGGCCGGAAGCCGAAACCCGCCGTCTG
>NZ_JBAIYR010000503.1:0-1501 GCF_036763145.1 Desulfovibrio sp. 1188_IL3213
TCACACAAGCCGCAGGCCGAGGGGCAAAATGGCTGCGTATCGCCAAGGGGGCGGGCAAGGCTGCCGGTGCCATTGGCGTTGGCTTGTCAGTAGTTGATGCCATTGCCACGGAATCGGATGCCAGCCTCAGCCGTGAGCAAAAAAATATAGCGCATTCCGGTACGGTTGGCGGTCTGGCAGGTGGTTTTTCCGGCGCAGCCACGGGCGCGCTTCTGGGGTCTGCCGTGCCGGGCTTTGGAACGCTTGTTGGTGCTCTTGCCGGGGCAGTAGCCGGTGCCTTGGGCGGCGCAGAAGTGGGCGAAAAAATAGGGCAAGCACTTTGGGGAGATAACGGCCCCGCACAAAGCCGCGACGAAGCCATGCCCGACGATTATCTTGAAGCCCTGCAATACGTCCAGCAGCAGGCGGCGCAGCAGCCCATCTCTGTGACTATAGAAAACAAGCTGGATATTGACGGCGACCGCATAGCCGAGGCCGTTACGCGGCGGCTTGTGCGCGACGATACCCGGAGGTAGCCCCCATGTCCCTGCTGAACACCCTGAATGAAGTCGCTTCCCCCTGGGCCACCATGCTTGACGCCTCGTTCCGTGGCGTCAAGTTTCAGGTCGCGGGCATCAGCGACAAGGGCGAAAAATCCCTCGCCGTGCATGAATACCCGTACCGCCCCGGCGCGGAGGTGGAAGATTTGGGCCGCAAGGCCCGGCTTACGCCCGTCAGGGCGATCTTTTGGGGCCGCAATTACCTGTCCGAAGTCAGCGCCCTTGTCAGGGCGTTTGAAGAATCCGGCAAGGGTGAGCTGGTGCATCCGCTGTTCGGCACCCTGCAAGTGTGCGTCAAACACTGGAATATCGAGCATGATGCTGAAACGCGCGACTACGCCGCTGTTGACTTTGAATTTATTGAAGCCTCGCTTGATAATCCCTTCTTTGACGCCAAGAGTATGCGCGGCCTTGCCGACAAGGCGCAGGGCAGTATGCTTTCTGGCCTTACGTCCGCCATGAATGAAGCCAGCGCAGCTCTGGCTGAAACGCTGGCCCCCCTGCAAGAGGCCGCTGCCTATGTGCAGGGCGCAGTACTCACGGAACTGCGCGCCATTCTCGACGTGTATGACGGGGCCGGGGCTGTTGTGCGCACTGCTGTTTCCTATATTGATTCTCCGGTGGGCTTTGTGACAGACCTGCTGGCCTGCCAGTTCAGCGCTGCCAGCGCGGTCAGCGGCCTTGGCACATTTGCCGGATTGTCGTCGTTGTCGGGCGTTTTTCCGCGCGTCAGCCTTTCGTCTGACAAGCCGCAAACCACATATGCTGTTGGCTCAAGCGCCTACGGCGATTCGTGGATTACTGGCCCGCAAAATTCTGCCAGCAGTGGGCAGCTTTCAGTGCGGCAAGACGGCCCTGCTGCCGTGCCTGCGGCTACAGATGCCCCGTCCAGTCGCCAGACGGCCCGCGCCCAGGCCGTGACCTACGCCATGCTGGCACAGACCAATACACTGGCAACCGCC
>NZ_JBAIYR010000504.1:0-1488 GCF_036763145.1 Desulfovibrio sp. 1188_IL3213
GGCTGGGCCTTGGAGCCAACAGCCGGGCGGCGCTCGTTACACGCGGTCTTGCGGAAATGAGCCGCCTTGGTGTTGCGCGCGGCGCGCAGGCCCATACCTTTATGGGGCTTTCAGGACTGGGCGACCTTACCCTGACCTGTACCGACGACCTTTCGCGCAACCGCCAGGTGGGACTGCGGCTTGGCCGGGGCGAAAAACTCGACCATATCACGCAAAGCCTTGGCATGGTGGCCGAAGGCGTAAAAACCACGGCCGCCATCCATGAGATGGCGCAAAAACTCCAGGTGGAAGCCCCGCTGACCAGAGCCGTTTACGGCATCCTTTACAAGGAACTGGCCCCGCCCACCGTGCTGCGCGACCTGATGTCCAGGGACCTGCGCGAAGAGTAGTTGCCAAACGCCGCCACACGCCATTTTCTGCCGTATGCCGTCCACCCTGCACACCGGACGCGGATACGCCGCATTCCCTTAACGGTATCCGCCGGCACAACGCCTTTGCGCACGAGGCCCCGGATACGCCAGCATTGCTTCAACGGCAGCCCCACAGGCGTTCACCGCAAGGGCGCACACCTGCCACAGCCAGCTTATGGCGAACTATTAATAAAGACAATGTATTATGCGTTTCTGTTGTAAAACGGCATAGTGAACACTGCAAAAACTTTGGGAATACATATTCGCAAGGTAAAACGTTCCATAAAACGGTTCCGCTCCCGCACTGCCTCCAGCCCTCCAGTTGTTTCTCCTGCCCTCTCACATGGGAGTTTCTGCGGAATTTCTGCTAAAAAACTTCAGTAACATAAGAATATTGCTGAAAAAGCAAAACAGTACACATTGCAGTAGCCCAATAAATCACATACTGACTTTTCGCGAAAAACAGTCCTCGCTGAAAATTTTTTCCAGTAGCACGATATTTATAAAAACACTCTCGCCGCTGGAGGGGCCTTGCAAAAAATCCCGGCAGGTAAAAAATAGAATGAGTGCATAATCATTTAAAGACATAGGCGATTAAAATCTTGTTTGTTTATACAACTAATTAAACGCAAATATGAACTGAATGCACAGTCAACACACAATTTTACACAATTTAAATACACGCCGCGTTGCTGTGAATTATTGCACACATTGCAAGTTTACGCAAAAAACCTGCGCCACACCTGTGCAATTTGACGTAACCTCTATTTTTTCAGTGGAATAATCAGCACTTGCGCAGAGTAGCGAAGTGCGATAAGGCTGGTAACACTCTTTTTACTATTTTTTTCACGATATGGTATGGATGTGATACCACATCAGAAGAGAGCATAGTCGGGGCAAGCACGGGGCTGGCCCGGAAGACCCGCAAACTACGGGGCGAATTATGACGGAATCATTGTTCTCGGCTGGCGGCCTGCTGGTGCCGCTTCTGGTGGGCATGGCCCTTATGCTGTACGCCGCGGCCCAGGCCGTGCGCCAGCGCAAGGATCCACGACGCCTGATCCTCTGGGGCGCCCTG
>NZ_JBAIYR010000505.1:0-1482 GCF_036763145.1 Desulfovibrio sp. 1188_IL3213
GTGGGAAGGCATCACCGCGCCCACCCGCGTATGGATGAGCCACGGCGACAAGGTCATGGCCCCCCCGCCCGGCTTTACGGTGACGGGCAGCACCAGCACCCTTGAAGTGGCCGCCATGGCCGATGAGGCCCGCAAAATCTACGCCGTGCAGTTCCACCCCGAAGTACACCACAGCGTGGACGGCGAACGCATGCTGCACAACTTCCTGTTCAAGGTCGTGGGCATCAAGCCTGACTGGACCATGTCTTCCTTTGTGGAGCGCGTGGTCAGGGAAATGGCCGAACAGGTGGGCGACAGGCACGTGGTCTGCGCTCTTTCGGGCGGCATCGACTCCACGGTGGTGGCCGTGCTGCTCCACCGTGCCATAGGCAAGCGCCTGCACTGCATCTTTGTGGACAACGGCCTGCTGCGCCTTGGCGAGGGCGACGAGGTAGTCAGCTACCTGCGTGAGCACTTTGACCTCAACCTCAACTTTGTGCAGGCGCAGGAGCGTTTTCTTTCCAGGCTCAAGGGCGTGGAAGACCCCGAAAAGAAACGCAAAATTATCGGCCATACCTTCATTGAAATTTTTGATGAAGAAGCCAACAAACTGGATCAGGTGGACTTTCTGGCTCAGGGAACCCTGTATCCCGACGTTATCGAATCCATTTCTCACAAGGGTCCCAGCGCCGTCATCAAGAGCCACCACAATGTGGGCGGCCTGCCCGATACGATGAAGCTCAAGCTCATCGAGCCGCTGCGTGAGCTCTTCAAGGACGAAGTGCGCAAAGTGGCGGCCGAACTCGGCATGCCCGACTCCATCGTGTGGCGGCATCCTTTCCCCGGGCCGGGCCTTGCCATCCGCGTGCTTGGCGAAGTGAGCGAAGAGCGCCTCAACATCCTGCGCCAGGCCGACAGGATAGTGCAGCAGGAACTGCGCGAATCCGGCTGGTATCGCAAGGTCTGGCAAGGCTTTGCCGTGCTGCTGCCCCTCAAGACCGTGGGTGTTATGGGCGACGGACGCACCTATGAACATGTGGTGGCCCTGCGCGTGGTCGACAGCGTGGACGCCATGACCGCAGACTGGGCGCGCCTGCCCGCCGATCTCATCGAGCGCATGTCGGGCCGCATCATCAATGAAGTCAAGGGCGTCAACCGCGTGGTTTACGACGTGTCCTCCAAGCCGCCCAGCACCATTGAATGGGAATAGGAGAACCGCATGTTCGGTATAGGCAGCACGGAACTTCTGGTCATCCTTGTGGTGGCCCTGATTGTGTTGGGTCCCAAGAGCCTTGCCAACGTGTCGCGCACACTGGGCAAGGCCATGGGCGAATTCCGCCGGGTTTCTACTGACTTCCAGCGCACCCTCAATGCCGAGGCTGAAGAGGAAGAACAGAAAAAACGCAAAAAGGAAGCGGCCAAAGCCGCCAGAGAAGCTGCCAAGGCCGAAGCCGAAGCCGCCCAGGCGGCGCCGCAGGCCCAAGCCCAGACAGCGGAACAGGC
>NZ_JBAIYR010000506.1:0-1472 GCF_036763145.1 Desulfovibrio sp. 1188_IL3213
TTACCAGCATGGGAGGGCAGAAGTCCAGCGCGGGAACAAGGGCCGTGGGGTACTGGCGGCGGATTGCCAGCGACACATCCAGAGTTCCTGCGGCCAGGTCCAGCACCACGCCGCTTTCGCCCAGCCGTACGTTACGTGCCAGCACCTTGCGCCAGTGCTGGTCAAGCCCCAGACTGAGGACGCGGTTGAGCAGGTCGTAAAAGCGTACAATGCGGCCGAACATGCCGGCCACGGCAGCGTCATGTGAGGGCGCGGAAGCCGGGGCCGAGGCCCTGTCCTGCTGCCCGGAAAGCCGAGAAGAGTCCACTTATTTACCCTTGTTGTCCTGATCCGCGTCAACACCGATGGCCGTGCAGACCACCCGGTATACAGAGGGAAAAACCTCTGCGAAATTGCCGGGAGAAACCGTGCGTGTTTCAATAAACTTGGCGGTCAGTTCCTTGGCTACCTGCAGGGCTTCTTTGCGATCTTTATCCATACGGTCCTCTTGCCTCGTTACTGCCGTCCGGCAGGCTGCACGGTTTTGGGGCTTATGCCTGCCGGCCGCGCAACCGGAAAACAAAACCCGCCCTTTGGGGAATGGCCATGACCCACAGCGGGCATTGCCTGGACGGGAAAAAGAACGGAAACGAAAGCCCCCGCCCCCTTTTTTATATTCGTGCCGGACATGCTCCCGGCTTTCTGCATGGCAGCGTTCATACGTCTGCTTCCATGCGCATGTAACTCATAACATAAAATATTTTACTTTTGAGAACATTCGTTCTCAACGCTCTGCGGTGTTCGCCACAGTGATTGACGGCGCAAATGGGGTGTGCCTGTTGCTCCGTGGTGGACGTTTGCGTTTTCCGGCATGCGTTCCGGGCAGCCTGGCCGTTGAAAATACGCCATCCCGCCAGGCTTTGGTCTTTGAGCAAAACCGCATGCGGCGAACTTGGCGGACTACTGTCCCATGCAGGAGAAATCGCGCACGAGCATATGCGTTCCGCCTCTGCTTGGCAAGCCTGACGCCAGCGGGGGGCAGCATGTTTTGCCGGGCGCGGCGGGCAGGAGGCTGGTTTCCACTTTCGGGCAAAAAAACGTCTGCGCGGCACTGCCGCCTTTGGCGCTTTTTCACCGTGCGAACACAGATTCCCAACGCTCTCTGGCGCTCATTACGGTGTGCGACAGCGCAAAGACCGGCGCGTAGTTTTTGGGGCGGACGTTTGCCCGCGCCGTCACAATAGTTTCAAGGTGAACGGCTCCACTGCCCAGGCGCAGCCTGTCTTTACTACGCTTCGCTTTCCAGAAGGCGGGCGATTTCTTCGCGCAGTATGCGGGCTGCTGCTGCGGCGGCGGATTTTTCCACCTGCTCGTTGAAACGGGGTTCCAGGCCGTCCAGCCGCTCTTCTATGGCGTCCAGCCGGGCTGAAGCGCCACGCAGCGTCAGATCAACGCTGTCCAGACGTTCGCCCAGGGCGGGATCTTCACTGGGA
>NZ_JBAIYR010000507.1:0-1471 GCF_036763145.1 Desulfovibrio sp. 1188_IL3213
CCGATCTTGTTGCCGTGGGCGTTGTCGGTTGCCTGCTCGGGCTGGGCCGTTACGGGGCATGCCGCTCCCGTCAGGCCGTCCAGCATCTGATCCACGGCGGCATCTGTGTGCCGGGGGGACTGGGGTTTCGTGGTACGCTGCGGCGGCTGCGGCGGAATATCAAGAGAATTCAGTAGATTGTCAACGTCACCCATGCCGGGCATGTGCAGTTTTTCGTTGGGGTCCACAATGTGGCCGCCGGGCGCAACGGCAGTTTCTGCCCCGGCAGGCTTGTCGGCCTGCTGAGCCGCTGTGTTGTCTGTTGCTGTATCGGCAGCCGCAGCGAATGACATTTCGCCTTCGGCGGGAAAATCTTCGTTATCGTCCCTGGCTTCCATCTGCGCCAGCAGGTCGTCAATTTCCGCATCGGTCTGGCGGCCTTCTTCATTCAGGCTGCGCATATGCGAATGCAGACCATTCTGGTCATCATCAGTTTGAGCGGGTTCGGCCTGTTCGGCCTGTTCGTTGGCCGCCGGAACCTCGCCTTTTTCGATAAGTTCTGTCAGGTCGATGATTTCTTCAGTATTTTCATGGGCGTTTTGGGCAGCCATGCGCGACCTCATGGGGTTAGGAACAATCGGCTCCGGGGCCGGAAGGGCGGGATTTGTCGCCAGTACGCGGTATGGTGGCCGCTGGTCGTGCCGCCGGAGCGAACCACGTGCAAAGCCACGGTTTTTCGTATCAGGTTATGAGAAAAGACGCAAACGCACAACTGGTGAACGCAACGGCGTGGCGGGCGTCTGTTCACTGCCAGACTGCCGCGCAAAAAAACGGCCACCCGGAAGGATGGCCGTTTGTACTTGCGGGCGGCTGCTCACGCAGCCGCTGGTGCAATTTCAAAAAAAATTGCACTAGTCCTTTTTGTCTTTCTTGAGCCAGGGCATCATGCTGCGCAGTTCTTTGCCCACTTTTTCGATCTGATGTTCAGATTCGTTGCGGCGGGTGGTAAGAAACATGGGATACTTGGCGCGGGCCTCAAGAATGAAGTTGCGCGCAAACACGCCGCTCTGGATGTCCTTGAGCACGGCCTTCATCTCTTTTTTCACCTCATCGGTGATCAGGCGGGGGCCGGTGACGTAGTCGCCGTATTCAGCGGTGTTGCTGATGGAGTAGCGCATGCGCGAAAGGCCGCCTTCGTACATGAGGTCCACAATGAGTTTCATTTCATGCAGGCATTCAAAGTAGGCCATTTCAGGTTGGTAACCGGCTTCCACCAGGGTTTCAAAGCCGGCCTTGATCAGTGCGGAAACACCGCCGCACAGCACGGCCTGCTCGCCGAAGAGGTCGGTTTCAGTTTCTTCGCGGAAGGTGGTTTCAATGACGCCGGAGTGCGCGCCGCCCACACCCTTGGCATACGCCAGGGCCATCTGAAGGGCCTTGCCGGTGGCGTCCTGCTCAATAGCCACGAGGCAGGGTACGCCGCCGCCCTCGG
>NZ_JBAIYR010000508.1:0-1470 GCF_036763145.1 Desulfovibrio sp. 1188_IL3213
CAGGAGCGATGTTTGCCAGAACGCACACCCATGCCTTGGCCCCCATAACGAAGCTTTCATAGGCCAGGCTTTCGCAGCCGCAGAAAACCACCAGACGGTCGCCCACCTCGTCTACAGATCGGGTCAGAGGCCGGGGTGCTGGGCCACAGGAGAAATACGGCCCGCAAGGAGCCGGAAATACGCGCCGTGCAGTGGCCCAGAGTCTGATCCGGGCAGCGCTGGCTGCAATTCTCCGGTGAATGTGGTTGTGAATGCGCCTGAAGATGCGCCGCGAAGATATCGTAAAGATACCGCAAAAATACCGTAAAGATACGCCGTGAAGACGCGCCTGAAGATGCAGCGAAGACGCGCCGCGAAGGCGCAGGAACAGTGCCGCCGCATGCGTCCAGGCGAGCGTCTTGAATCCTGAGTCGTGTGGCCCAGGATTCAAGGAGTTGGTGCTGCCGCTATGGGGCGCTTTTGCTATTCGGGAGTTTCGCGCAGGGCGCTGAGCGCCAGCAACTGTTCGAGCACGCCGGAATCCGCGGGCAAAAAGTCCAGCGCCGAGGCTTCGTCCGGGCTGATCCAGCGCAGGTTCTGTCCTTCTGCGGGACATGGCTCGCCGGAAAAGTCGGTAACGTGAAAGAAATAGAGGCGTACATTGAGCTTGCGGTCGGCGTACAAATGCTCCACGCACTGCCAGTAGCTGGCCTCGCGCACGCCAATGCCCAGTTCTTCCGCCAGTTCGCGCTTGAGCGCTTCTTCAGGGCTTTCATCGCCTTCAAGTTTGCCGCCGGGAAATTCCCAGTAGCCTTCCATAGCCTTGTTGGTGGGGCGCTGCGAGGCCAGAAAGTGTCCGCCGCGCCAGATGATGCCCGCCGCCACGTCGAAGGTTTGTGTATAGTCCATTCCAGGTATTTTCCTTTGCACCTGACTGTTCCGGGCGCACAAGCCCTATGCCGTGCCACGCAAGCGCCATGCCCTGTCGCAGGATGCCCGTCACGCATACGACAGCGCGTGGGCAAGGGCTTTTTGCTCCGGCCCGGCTGCGCCGCTATACCCTGTGGCTGCGGCGGTACGCGGAACGGAACCCGCAGGCGGGCCTTGCTTCAGCAGGCTGGATCAGTCGTCTGTATTCCACCGTGCGCGCACGGCTTCCATGCGCTCGTCAAGAGCGGTCATTTCCTCAAAGATGTCTTCGCCGCGTTTTTTGCAGGCTTCGAAACTTTTCAGCAGTTCCGCAGCTTTTCCGTGGTCGGCGTAGATTTCGGGGTCGGCCAGTTGAGCCTCCGCCAGGCCCTGCTTTTCAAGCACGCTGGTGAGCTCCTTTTCCAGAGCATCGTACTTGCTTTGCAGGGGCTTGATTTCCTTGTGCAGGGCGTTGCGCTTTTCAGCCTGCTCGCGCTTGAGGCGTTTTTGCTCTTCACGCGAAAGGTTTTGCGCCGCAGCATCCAGCGCCGCAGCGCCGTTTGCGCTCCGTCCGGGGGCCGC
>NZ_JBAIYR010000509.1:0-1469 GCF_036763145.1 Desulfovibrio sp. 1188_IL3213
CCCGGCGCGCCCGGAGGCACTAGGGGCGGGGCGCGAGGCGAATTTCGCCACGGGGCCGGAATTGCCCAAATTGGCTGAGCCACAGGATGAACCGTATGGGCCGCCGGGCATATGCGGGCCGCCCCACACCACCATGAGCGGCTGAGGATTTTCCGGCGATTCCGCTTCGCGCAGTGAGCGCAAAATTGCATGCAATTCTTTTATTTCTTTGACGATATCTATACTTTTGCCGGAAATTTCAGCCTCGTTGAGGGTGCGTGTGAGCAGATCCAGACGCTGTTCCAGACTGTCCAGCAGGGGGCGGCTTTTCCTGTCCTTGACAGTGCGCGTTTGGGCGGCGGCCATTAGCGGCTTTCCCCGCCGGCGGCAGCGCTGTTTCTGCGCAAAAGAGCGCCGGTTCCCACAGGGGGCATCAGGTGCAGGCGGTCTTCCTGCCGTTCAAGCCCATGCTCCAGCCGTTCAAGCAGGCGATCCAGGCCGGATATGCGGGCGCTGAGAGCCTGTATTTCGCCGCGCAGGGTGGAAAGTTCAGTATGCAGCCCGGCCAGATCGCCATTGCCGGGCATGAGCCGCAGGCTTTCTTCCAGGGCGCAGATACGGCGGGCTGTGGCGGCTTCGCGCCGTACGTCGCGCTGCATGTGCAGCAGGTAGTCGTCCTGACGCACAAAGGCGCGGCGCAGGCTCCAGAGCGCCCAGGCAAACAGCCCCTGGACTATGAGCACCAGTATGGATGCGCCGGAAGAGGAAAAAATATCTGCTGTCATGATGTTCTCCATATGCGTCGTGCTTAATGCGCGTGTTGCAGCGTGTTTGCGTTGAGCCTGCCGGGCGGGGTAAAGTTGCCTGTCAGGCTGTCCGTCAGATTGTCAGCCGGCGGCCCCAGGGATGTCGGTCATCTGTCCGACAGGCCCGTCCGGCAAGCCAGTCTGGCAGGCACGCTAAAAGCCAAGGCCCAGCATGCCCAGAAGCAGCGCCATGATCTGGTCCAGGGCAGAAGGCGGCAGGTGCTCACCCCACTGGGCGAAAAAAAGCGGTACAATAACCATGCGGCCCACAACCTCCCAGCAGAAAAGCAGGGCCAGAATCCAGCCCAGAAACGATCTCCACAGGCGCATGCGGCTGGCCGGAGCGCCGGAAACCTCGGCTTCGTTGATACGGCTCTGGGCTTCATTCTGCCTGTTGCGGTCGGGTATGATCCGGCCAACCATGCCGCCAACGCCGCCGAGCAGCTTGCCGATCAGGCTCCACATCAGTTTTCCTCCCTTTCAAGTTCGGCCAGGTATTGACCAAGCGCCTTGACCCTGTTGCGCCAGCCATTCAGAAAAACCTGCATGGAAGGGCGCCTGGCCGCGAGGTCGCGATAAAAGGCGTCACCGGCCGTGGAAAGCGTGGTCTTTTTTGTAGGGGTAGACGGCATCAACCAGACCATGGCAACCTCGCGCCTGACCATCGAACTGCGCCCGCTGGCC
>NZ_JBAIYR010000510.1:0-1465 GCF_036763145.1 Desulfovibrio sp. 1188_IL3213
GGACAGCACTTCGCCAAGCACCGGATTGGCCGCAAAGGAGCCGTCCTCCAAGGCCACATCGATGCGGGTCATGTCCTGATAGACCACGCGCCCCGCACCGATGTTAAGATGCCCCACTTCCGAATTGCCCATATAGCCTTTGGGCAGTCCCACCTCACGCCCGGACGCCGCAAGGCGGCTCTGGGGGCAGCGGGCCATGAGGGCGTCCATATTGGGGGTGCGGGCCACAAACGGGGCATTGCCGGGGCCGGGAGGGGCGATGCCCCATCCGTCCAGTATCAGCAGCAGTGTAGGCGTCATAATAATTATTCTCCGCTGTTCTGCCCAGCGGCCGTGCCTTTCCCGGAACCGTGGCCCCACAGGGCTTCAAGGGCGTAGAGCTCGCGCACCGGCTCCTGAAAGATGTTGACGATAACATCGTTCATATCCACAAGAATCCACTGCCCGGCGGCATACCCTTCTGTACGCAGAAATTCGTAGTTGTGTTCGCGGCATAGCTGACCTACGCCGTCGGCAAGGCTCTGGGCGTGACGCACCGAGTTGGCGCCGGCCACAATAAGGGCATCGGCAAAGCCGCCTTCACCTTCAAGGTCAAGGCAGACCACGCGCAGCGCCTTGTGCTCTTCAAGCCATTGGGCCACATCCGCCGCCTTACGGCTTGCGGGAACATCTGAAAACTGTATGGGGGCGCGGCCCCCGGCGGGTGTATTGGGATGATTATTTTCCATAGCCAGCACATATCGTAAAGCCGGGCCAAGGGCAATGGGCATGCCCTGCCGACGGCATGCCCGCACGGAAATCCTGCAGAAGACCGGCGGAACGTCGACGCAAAAAACAACGTCACGCCGTGCGTAAATTCCGCTCTTTTCCGGGCCGTCCCAGGCCGATCAAAAGAAGCGCGCCCGACGACGCAACACAGCGGCAGCGCTCCAAATCCGCTCTGCCGGCAGTTGGAAACCCCGCCACGGAAGCCCCTCCAGAAGCGGCACTCGGCCCTGTTTTTGTTGACCAGTTGCGTACATTCCGGCATACCGGAAAAGGTTTGCATACGGCAACGCCGTTTTTATTTTTGCATTGACGGCCCAAGGCCGCCGCCAAAAGCCAGCTAAAGGAGAGGGCCGTGCTTTTCGACATCAAACAGGAAACCCTGCCCCGCGAGGATATGGAAGCATTGCAGTTGCGCCGTCTGCGCGACCTGTGCAGCCGCGTATACGCCAACGTGCCCTTTTACCGCAAACGCTTTGACGAAGCGGGCGTAACCCCCGCCGACATCAAATCCCTGGCCGACCTGAAGCTTCTGCCGTTCACCGAAAAGCAGGACCTGCGCGACTATTATCCTTTCGGCCTTTTCGCCGTGCCGCGCGACCACATCGTGCGCCTTCACGCCTCCAGCGGCACCACAGGCAAGGCCGTGGTGGTGGGCTACACCGCCCGCGACCTTGAAACCTGGGCCGAGCTCATGGCC
>NZ_JBAIYR010000511.1:0-1465 GCF_036763145.1 Desulfovibrio sp. 1188_IL3213
TCGCGCCCTGTGGCAGGCTGTGCGCCGATCGGGCCTGCTTTTTGTTTATCTGGCCTGTCTGGCCTTCAGCATCATGACCGTACAGGCCATATTCTTCATCAAGGGGCTGTGCTCGGTCACAGGAGCAAACCCGGCCTGGTTCTTCAGCGTTTACACCCTGACCATAATTCTTGTGCGCCTTGCGGGCAGCAACCGGCTGGACACCATGCCGCGCTACAGGGTTACGCTCTTGTGCAGCGCGGTGCTGGCATGCTGCATGCTTGGGCTGGCCTGGGGGCCGCTGTGGGCCTTTGTGCCGCTGACCTGTCTGTACGGCCTGGGTCTGGGCCTGCTGTACCCTCTGCTGGCCGCTGCGGTATATGACCGCTCAAACCCTGCCACGCGCTCCATCAACTCCAACGTCATGATGGCGACCTTTGACGCCAGCGGCATGCTGGCCCCGCTTATCGGCGGCATGGTCATCAACGCCGGCTTCGGCTACAGGGGCGTGTTCACGGCCACGGCGATCTCCGTAAGCCTGTGCGGCTGCTTCATGCTGGCCGACAGGCTGCGGCTGGCCCTGCACGAACGCAGGCAAACGGCTGAAATGCAATAAACCCACAGGCTGCCCGCAGGCAGCCTGTCTGTTTTTGCAGGGCATTCCGTTTTTTGCCCATAAGCGTGTGAAAGCTACTATAATCAATCATACTGCATTGTTGTCAAAAAGCAGCCGCCCCTTGCGGCAGTTGCATTCCGATACGAATTATATCACTATAATCAATAATTATATCCTACCAATACGGAAGGATACCATCACCGCTGCGTCCGGGTTGCAACCCGTCTGACACTGCTCCCGTTTACGTTGCGTGCATTTCGGCAGCCATTGCCGGAAAAAGGAGACCATATGTCCGCTGTACAAAGCATCAGCGCCAGAGAGCTGCACAGTGTGGACTTGAAGCAGGCTCTTGTTGTGGATGTACGTTCGCCCATGGAATATTCTGAAAAACGTCTGGCCCTGCCTACAGCCTTTGCTCCCGTTACCGACCTTGACCCCCGTGACGTCGCCCTGCGCAGCGGCGTGCTCGTCGATACCCCCATATTCACCATTTGCCGCAGTGGCGCGCGCGCCAAAAGCGCCGCTGAAAAATTCATCCAGGCAGGCTACGCCAATGTGCGCTTCATTGATGGCGGCATAGCCGCCTGCGAAGAGGCCGGTTTTGCCACTACCGGCGAAGGCCTGCCAAAAACCGGCGAAGCGTCGCCCTCTCTTGACCGGCAGGTGCGTCTGGTGGCAGGAGCGCTGACGGTGCTCTTTACGCTGCTGGGCTACGGCATCAGCCCGCTGTTTTATCTGGGTGCGCTGTTCATCGGCGCGGGCCAGGTTTTCTCAGGCATCACCAACTGGTGCGGGATGGCCCTTCTGCTTATGCGCGCGCCCTGGAACCAGAAAGGGGCCTCGTGCACACTTGGCGGAGCCTGCTCCATC
>NZ_JBAIYR010000512.1:0-1463 GCF_036763145.1 Desulfovibrio sp. 1188_IL3213
GAGGTCATTCCCGATGCCCTGAGCCGGTCGGGCCTGAGCATGGCCGATGTGCGCCGGGCGCTGGCCGCTGCCAATGCCTACCTGCCCAAGGGCCAGATAGAGAGCGAACAGAACTACTGGCTGGTGGGGGCCAACGACCAGTTGCACAAGGCGGACGACTACCGGTCGCTTGTTGTGGGACGCAAGGGCGACAAGGTTATCCGCCTCGAAGATGTGGCGCAGGTCAAAGACAGCTCCCAGGACGTGCGCAACATGGCGGTGTCCAACGGCCAGCCGGCCGTGCTGCTTATCGTGTTTCGCTCACCCGGCGCCAATATCATCGAAACTGTGGACAGGGTGAAGGACATGCTGCCCCAGTTGCGCTCCTGGCTGCCCGAAAGTGCGGACCTGAGCCTGCGCATGGACCGTTCGCTGACCATCCGCGCGTCTTTGCACGAGGTGGAAAAAAGCCTGATGCTGGCAATGGCGCTGGTGGTGCTGGTGACCTTTCTTTTTTTGCGCAACGGCCGGGCCACCTGTATTCCGGCGGTGGCGGCTCCTGTGTCACTTATCGCCACGTTCGGGGTCATGTACCTGTGCGGTTACAGCCTGGACAATCTTTCGCTCATGGCGCTCACGGTTTCCACCGGCTTTGTGGTGGATGACGCCATCGTGGTGCTGGAAAACATTGTCCGGCGGCTGGAGCTTGGTGAAAGCCCCATGCGGGCCGCTCTGCGCGGGGCGAGGGAAGTGGGCTTTACCGTTGTTTCCATTTCCCTTTCCCTTGTGGCGGTGTTTGCTCCCATTCTTTTTATGGGCGGCGTGGTGGGGCGACTGTTCCGGGAATTTTCTGTGGTGCTGACCACGGCGGTGCTGGTATCCATGGTGGTTTCGCTGACCACAACGCCCATGATGTGCGCCAAACTGTTGCGGCCCATCAGGCCCGGCGGCTCCACATCGGGCCCCATATCCGGCCAGACATCCGGCCAGACATCCGGCCAGACAGATGATTCCGCCCCTGATTCCGTTCCTGCCGCGGCTGAAATTCCTGCGGTGGCCCCAAAATCGGGCGTGCGGGCAAAAAATCGTGTGTGGAATGCGGTACGACGTCTCCTGTCGGGCTTGGGCGACGCCTGGGGCAAAGTGCTTGCGGGGATGCAGTCCGGCTATGCCCGCAGCCTGCCGGTGGTGCTGCGGCATCCGCGCCTGACCATGCTTGTTCTGCTGCTTGTGGTGGCCGCCAATGTGTGGATGTATATCATTGTGCCAAAAGGCTTTTTTCCCATGCAGGACACAGGCGTGATCATGGGCGGCATCCGCGCCGATCAGAGCGCGTCGTTCCAGGCCATGCAGAGCAAACTGGCAAAGCTTGTGGAAGTTATCCGTGCCGATCCGGCGGTGCGGCAGGTTTCGGCCCATATTTCCGGCGGCCGTGGCGGCGGCGGGGTGTTCATCGCCCTCAAGCCTATGGACGAACGCAAGGT
>NZ_JBAIYR010000513.1:0-1455 GCF_036763145.1 Desulfovibrio sp. 1188_IL3213
CCGCGCCGGGCATAGCGTGACGCTTGTGGAAAGCGCGGCCGTGGGCGGCACATGCCTGCACACGGGCTGCATTCCCACCAAGACCTTCAAAAGCTCGGCCGACGCCCTTGAAAAAATACGCCACATGGGCAACTACGCCATCACCGGCAACGCCGATGCCGCCATATCCATGCCTGACCTGCTGGCGCGCAAAAAAAACGTCATCGGCCTTCTGACCACCGGCCTTGAAAAAACCTGCGCCAGCCTCAAGATCACCCTTGTGCGCGGCCGCGGCAGGGTCATCAGCGCCAGGGAAGTGGCCGTGAGCACGCAGGAAGGCACTGTTCTTGTGGAAGGCGACAACGTCATTATCGCCACCGGCTCCCGCCCCTTGAACCTGCCCTCCCTGCCTGCCGATCACAGGCACATCCTCAACAGCGACGATGCCCTTGCCCTGGACCGCGTACCCGCCAGCATCGTCATTGTGGGCGGCGGCGTTATCGGTTGCGAGATGGCCTGCATCTTCCGCTCGTTCGGCGCGCAGGTGACGGTCATTGAGGGTCAGGACCGCCTGCTGCCCATCCCGTCGGTGGATGGCGAAATGAGCAAGCTGCTGTTGCGCGAGATGAAAAAGGCGGGCATTCGTGTTGAGCTTGGCAAAACCGTAAGCTCCGCCGCTGTGGAACAGGGCCTGGCAAAGCTTGCCGTAAGCCCGTCGCGCCCCAAGGGCGATGCCCCTGTTGAACCGACCATGCTGGACGTGGAGTCGGTTTTTGTGACCGTGGGCCGCGTACCCAACACCGAAGGCCTCGGCCTTGACGAAGCGGGCATTGCCGTGACCCCGCGCGGCTGGATTGAGGTGGACGACTGCCTGCAAACCTCTGTTCCCGGCGTATTCGCCATTGGTGACGTTCTTGGGCCGGAAAAAATCATGCTGGCCCACATGGCCTCTGCCGAGGCCGAGCACGTGGTGGCCCATCTTGATGCTCCCGCTCCCTGCGACTACAGCGTTGTGCCGTCGGCCATTTTCACCACGCCGGAAATCGGTTGCGTGGGCCTTTCGGAAGAACAGGCCCTGACTGCCGGCCTGCCCGTGCGCTGCACGCTTTTGCAGGTGAGAGAGCTTGGCAAGGCTCATGCCATGGGTGAAATCGCCGGCGTATTCAAACTGGTGGCCCATGCTGAAAACAACACCATTCTTGGGGCGCACCTCTGCGGGCCGCACGCCACAGACCTCATTGCCGAGGCCGGACTGGCCATACGCATGGGAGCCAAGGTTGACGATGTGGCGCACACCATTCACGCCCATCCCACCCTGGCCGAAGGTTTTTACGAGCTTTGCCACAAGGCTGCGCGGCCGTAAGCTCTGCCGCGACACAGCCTTGATATCCGCCGTAACGCCCGTGGGCGCGTTTTGAGCCTGAAGCGCCAGCTGGTGAGTGCAGAGGGGGCCTTGAAGCGGCACAGCCCCCACAA
>NZ_JBAIYR010000514.1:0-1454 GCF_036763145.1 Desulfovibrio sp. 1188_IL3213
CCGCCGCCGGTTCCCGCCACATAGGCGGATATGGTGCGCGCCACCTCCACGGGCGACGGCAAAAGCCAACCCGGCACAGCCTCAAGCGCCGAGGCCCCCCACCATGCCGCCAACGCAAAAAGTGGCAGACACCAGGGCAAGATCCGTGAACCTGCCAGCCTAGTCATGTCGATTTTTTCCGGCCCGCAAGGCATCCACAAAGCTGCGGTCCACAAGCGTGCCATAGTCCGGTTCCTGCGCAATGATGCCAAGCTCTTTCATGCGCGCGCCCAAGGCCGTAAGGCGCAGCATGAATGCATCATCCATATCCCAGGCCAGCTCCATATTTTCCGCAGACGCCTGGAGCAGTTTTCTGTCCACACCGAACAGCGACGCCGCAGAATCAAGCCACAGCTTCCTGTCCGCAGTCAGCGCTTCTGTAACCGCCTTGTGCGCGGCCACCATGCGCATGGCCGTGTCCGGATGTTCCCTGATAAAATCCGCGCGCATGAGCATGCCGCTGTTGATGGTTCCGATGCTGTCGCCGTAGTATGGATAGGCGAGAATGCGGCCGTAGCCCTGCATGACCGCCTGCGTGGGAAAAGGTTCGCCGGACAGAAAGGCATCCACATTTCCTTTTGCCAGAGCCGTACCCATATCAAAAAAATCAATGCGCATGAGCGTGACATCCCGATCGGGATCAATACCCTCCCGGTGCAGTACCTCGCGCAACAATATTTCGTGCATGGTTCCCGGAACATAGGCAATACGCTTTCCCCTGAGGTCGGCTGCCGTTCTGACAGGCCCGTCTTTTGCCGTCACAAGGGCCGAACACCTGTTGCCCAGCGCCGCCACCAGCCGCACAGGCTCGCCCCGTGACGCCGCCTGAATTGCCAGGGCCAGCGTGGTTCCCGTCATGTCCAGACTTTGCGCCAGCAGAGCGGCTTTCTGATCCGCCGGATTGGTAAACGGCCGCACTTGCACCTTCAGGCCGGGATTGGCGGGCAAGGCATACTCTTCATACAGAAAGGGCTGTATGGTCTGGGCGGTCTTCCAACTGCCCACACGCCAGGTTTCAGCCGCGCACGCCACGTTTTCCACGCCGCACATGGCAATGCCCGCAATGCCCAGGCCAGCCAAAACCAGACGCACACTCCGCAGGGCCGCGCCGGTTACAATGTTCTTCCATGCCGTCACGTTTTTTCCTCCTGCCAAGGCATATGTGCGTCACTGATCCAGGCCGGAACGTTGTGCCCAAGGCGCATCAAGGGCATAACCGGCCTCAAGCAGCATGCTCAGGGCATCCCGCACCGTAAACCCTTGCCATTCCTCCGTACTTTCCGTATCGGCCCGCGGCACTGCGCCGGATTCCACCACAAGCACATTGGCTCCCCAGGCCAGAGCTTCGGGCGTGGGCGGGTGCACGCAAATATCCGGCGTCTGCACGCCGCCGGCAAGGCGCGTCACTGCCGCTA
>NZ_JBAIYR010000515.1:0-1454 GCF_036763145.1 Desulfovibrio sp. 1188_IL3213
CGGAAGTACCCGCCTCGGCATTGGCCGGCGCTTCGCCGCTGCTCTTGCTCTTGAGCCAGCTTTTTTCCGTGCCGGAACGCAGACGGACGATATTCTCCCGGTGCTTCCAGACCACAACGGCCCACACACCGAGGGCCAGCGGCAGCCATACCCACAACCCGCTGACGGCCAGCGCCACGGGCAGGGCCGTGACCAGGGTCAAAGACCCCAGAGAAACAAAGCCGCTGCGCCAGATAACAAGCGTACACAGCAGAGAGGCGGCCAGAAGCTGCCAGAAGGCCAGGGGCAGAAAAATGCCGATGCTCGTTGCCACGGCCTTGCCGCCCCGAAACTTCATAAAGCAGGAAAAGACATGCCCAAGCACACAGGCCAGAGCCACCACGCTGACAAAAACGGGCGACCCGTTGATTCTGAAGGCCAGCCACACAGGCACGGCCCCCTTGAGCACGTCACACAAAAGTGTGGCTACGCCCCACTTGAAACCGCAAAGGCGGGCCACGTTGGTGGCCCCGGTATTACGGCTGCCGCTTTCACGCGGATCAATACCGCAAAAGGTTCTGGCAATGACCAGCCCCCACGGCGCGGAACCAAGCACATAAGCCAGGGCTATCCAGAGTATTTCCAGCATGGGCATCTCCACAACACGCTGTCGGACTGCATTTCTTGAGAGTATCACCGCCGGGAGGCCAGGGACGCGCCCTGAAGCCCGCGCAACCGCAACCGTCAGGGCCGCGCTAGTCCACCGTGGCTGCTTCCAGAATCATGATTTCATTGTACAGCGGGTGTACCTTGCCGATCCGCACATCCACCCGCAGGCCGGGATGCGCCCTGTCGTCAAAGAGCTTCCGCCTGCCGCGCACAAACATGCCCTGATCCTGCAGGCTCACGCTTACAAAGGCATCATTCTCTTCCGTGATCACGCCGGGCCACCAGACCTTGTCGCCCTGCTGACGGAAATACAGCAGCTTCCAGTAGCGCGGGCGAAAACGCTGCACCTGCCCCACGGCATCCAGCACAGGCGAGATCGTCTGCAAAAGCTCGGTCAGGGCGCTCTCGCTCCAGCGGGGTTGCCCCGAACACAAGAAATGCACTACCTGGGCCTCGTTGACAAGATCGGGATAACGCCGCAGGGGCGAAGTAACGGGCGTATAGCGGTCAAGGCCCAAAGCCGCGTGCGGCCTGGCCTGCACCTCAAGGCCCGAGGGCGTCAGGGCGCGCATGATGCGCGTCATGTCCTGCGGGGTATGCCATATGCCCGCGTATTCACGGGGCAGCACCACGTCCTGCACCCTGTGCAGCATGGCGACTTCACGCTCCAAAGCCCAATGGGCCACGGCAGCGCTGGCGAGAATCATCATTTCGGCCACCAGCATCTGCGCATCCGGGGCGTGATAGTCCGGCCCCACATGCACGCGCACGTCGGCCCCTTCGCCCTCCAGCCGTATGGCGGGATC
>NZ_JBAIYR010000516.1:0-1452 GCF_036763145.1 Desulfovibrio sp. 1188_IL3213
CTGGGGTGCTGGCGAGGGGGGTGCTGCCCCGGGGTGTCAGGGGAAAGGTAGCGGCGATGCCCCGGAGCAGCGGGCGGACTGCGCGCTGGGAGATTTTCGTCTGCGCCTGGCCCCGCAGCCGGTATTGCAGGCACAGTTTCTGCCTGAAGGTCTTGAGGGGACCGTACGCCGCATTCTGGAAGCGCACGGTTTTGCGGATTGTGAACTGCTGGTCGGGCAGGGCGTCAGCGGTTTTTTTGACAGATCGGCCGTGTTGCCCGGACGGTAGCAGGTCCGTGATATGGCGCAGCCGAAACGCCTGCGTGTTTTTTCGCCCTGCGCGCCGCTCCCCCCATTACGCGGCACTGGACTTTGCGCCCAAAAGGGCCTATGAATACCCACTTTATATCAATGGGGCTTACCCCGGAGGGAATTATGGCTCATAAGAAAATCGAACGTAAGAAAGAACTGGACCGTCGCCGTCATCGCCGCGCAGAGCGCCTCAAGCAGCGCGTGCGTGAAGCCAAGGCTGCTGCCAAGGCGTAACTGTTTCTGGATAGCCGGCTGCCGTAAAACGTTTTTTTCGTTCAGCGGGGTCAGGGGAAAGGCCGGGTGCGCCGCTTCAGGCGCGTTGCCGGGACTTTTCCGGCATTCCGCAAAGCTCCGTCTTTGTGCGGCTGTTGCACTGCTGAACGGTAAGAAGGCGCGCCGGTTTTTTTCAGGCCCCTTGGGCCTGCCGGGGGCTGCTCTCATGCAGCCCTCTTGCAACGTAGGCAAGTCGAGACTGGCCGGGATCGCTTCCGGCAGTCTTTTTGCATGCGCATTGCCCAGAGACATTGCCGCATGCGCTTGCTCTGTTGCGCGCGGGGCCTGCCCGGAATGCCTGCCCGGAATGCCCGGGGCGCGGCAGTTTTGCCGCAGTGGCGGGCCGGGTTTTTCTGTCAGGCGCTTTTCGCCGGAAGAACATTTGTTGCTGCAGATGCATAAATGCTCCGGCGCCGCATAGAAAAGCAGCACCCGCTGAACGGTGCGGGCTTTGTCGCGGGCGCGCTTTGCGGCGGACGCTCTTTGGTGAAGTGGGTACGCTTCGTCAATGCCGCCCCGAACGCGCTGGGCGCTCATATGCCATGCGTCTGCGGGGGCTGCCGCTGTAACCATCAAAATCAATCTGCGCTAGTGTGATCATGCCTATTTACGAATATCAGTGTTCCAAGTGTCGGCACAGGTTTGAGGAGTGGGTAAAGACTCCCTCGGATCAGGGCGAAGAGCCTTGCCCCAAGTGCGGCGCGGCCTCTCCGCGCATAATGTCGCAGACATCCTTTGTGCTCAAGGGGGGCGGCTGGTACGTTGACGACTACGGCTATCGCAAGGGCATAAAAGAAGAAGGCGGGTCTTCCGAAGCGTCTTCCTCTGCCCCGTCTTCAGAAGCCGCGGCTGCCCCGGCCACACCTGCCACGCCTGCCGCACCTGCAC
>NZ_JBAIYR010000517.1:0-1450 GCF_036763145.1 Desulfovibrio sp. 1188_IL3213
GAGCTCATTTGCTTGAATCTGTTCGGCAAGGATTCTCTGGAAGAACTTCTGAATCCGCGAAGACGAAAAACTATAAACACCTATAGTTATAGCCTGTTAGCTATGGGTGCTTAACCGGACAACATTGTGCTGCAATATGAATTTCCTGGCCGGTGCGGGGGTTGCGGCCTTTACGGGCGGCCCGCTTTACCGTCTTGAAGCTGCCGAAACCGGAGATTGCTATACTCTCTCCATTCTTCAGCGCCTCCGCGAGCTTTGAAAAAAGAGTGATGTAAGCCTTTTCCGCCTGAGCCAGAGTATCAAGCCCGGCTTCTTCCTTCAGCTGTTTTACGAGCTCCGCTTTTGTCATAATTCCTCCATTGTATGTTGTGAACCTTGCTGATCCTGCAAGGCTACCTCACTGACATATAAAGGAGCGCCATAGAAAGCAAGCCATTTGCCAAAACGTCCGGGCTTTTTTACTCTCTGCCCCGGATCCCATAGAGCCGAAAGGTCTCCATATACTCCGCGACTTCCTCCGGCACTTTGCCCTGGACAGAACAACCCGCCTCGATGTCACTCCGTATCTCGGACGCGGACAGCGGCAGCGCGGGATCGTCCAGCACCGTCACCCTGGCCCCGGGGAAAGGGAAAGGCGGTACTTCCTCCTCGGTTTCCCGCCGCAACACCACGATTTCCGTCTCGCGAAGAATGGAGTTGACGTCTTCCCAACCCGGCATTTTCCGGAACACGTCAACACCCACCAGCAAATACAGGGCAGCCGTATCATAGTGCGAGCGGATCTCGCGGATCACGTCACAAGTATGCATGCCCCGCGGATGGTTCCTTTCCAGGTCTGACACGATGACCTTGAGAGTCTTCTGAAAGGCCAGCAGGCACATGGCGTACCGGTGCATAAACGGGGTCGGGCGCGTATTCTTGTAAAACGGGAATGAAGACGGGATGACCAGGGCGCAATCCAGCTGCAACCGCTCGACGAACAGCTCGACGGCGCGGACGTGCCCCAAGTGTACCGGGTTGAAGCTGCCCCCGTATATGCCGACCCGAAGGCGGGGTTTTCCTGTGACATGGTGCTGGGTCATCGCGCTGCGCCATTATGTTCCGTTGACGGGTTTACATGGCCGAAGCCGGGGTGGATGGCTCCGCGGCCCTGGCATTACGCCGGCCGCGGCCGCCATGAGAATGGATATTACGTGGAGCAGGAAGCCGGCCGCGCGGTATTATGCGCCCAGAACCCAAACAGCCCCGTTGGTAGCGTTCTGAAAGACCTTGCTCCCGTAGCTGATGACGCTCTTCGTGACGGTCATGGCGGGCCATTTGCCAAACTCGGCTCCAAGAGCCTTGAGCAGAGATACGGCCGTCGGCGTCACTGTTTCGCCCACACCGTCGAAAGGCACCACCGGAACGCCTTCGAGCAGGCGCAGCACGGCGGGAGCGGGAGAGCCGACAT
>NZ_JBAIYR010000518.1:0-1449 GCF_036763145.1 Desulfovibrio sp. 1188_IL3213
GGAATTGGGAGTAAAGAGCAGGGCCACGTTCTCAATGCTGAACAGCTTCTGGTAATGTCGAACCAGAGCGTTTTTCGGTTACGTGAGAATGCGCACCAGACCGGCTTCGTCCAGAATATTCTGACTGGCTTCGGTTACGGCCGAGCCGTACGTGCCGATAACAGCCACCACGCCCGCCGAGGCAAGCTTTTGCGCGGCAAGGGCAGCGGTGCGCGGGTCACCGGCATCGTCCTCCACCACAATCCTGATCTGGCGGCCGTTGATGCCGCCCTTGGCATTCACTTCATCAGCCAGCAGGCTGACGATGTTCTTCATGTCCTGACCTTCGGAAGCCCATTTGCCCGTCAGCGGACACATGAGGCCAATCTTGATGTCGCCGGCCAGAGCCGTCATAGGCACCAGCAGGGTAAGGGCCAGCGCCCCAAGCAAACGACCAAGTGCTTTCATAAAAATTCCCCCGTCCGGTATGCGGTGATGATAGTAACAAAATAGCATACCCCAAATTCGTGCAAAGAAAAAGCCCCAGTTTTGCCGCCGGATTTACGACGGCAGGCTACGCCTGCCGAATCGCAAGCCAGCGACGCTTTGCCGCTGCCTCTCCCTGCACCATGAATGTCACATGACGCACACAAGGCCGTAACCTGTCGGCATTCAAATAATTTTGACTACAGTTCATATCGTGCGCCTGTTGCCGCCATTTTAGCGGCATGCCGCAAACCTCGACAGGCAAATAAATTTGTTATAGGGTAATGATCAGACAAACAGGAAAGGCATCGCTCCCCCTGTGTGCGGCGCATGCCGCGGTCATGCATGGCCCATAATTTCCCGGGGCATTCCGTTCGGGCGTTCACACACCCGATTCCGGCGCATGTGCCGCCTTCTGAAATTTTCACGCGTCCGGCTGCGTCCGGTCCACTCTTCCAGCAGTCTTACACCGTCCGCTGCGACCTCGCCTCCCCCATCTCGCCTCACGCAGCGTCATGCCCACGCACCCATATCGCCAGGGAGGACGTATGCGGTTCAGCTTTGACAAGGCTGCCTGCCAGAACACCCGCAGAGCGCTGCGCAAGGAATGGCTGCTCGCCAACGGCCTTGGCGACTATGCGAGCAGCACCATTCTGTGCTGCAATACGCGCAAATATCACGGCCTGCTCACGGTCAACACGCCGTATGGCCGCCATGTGCTGCTCTCTGCCCTTGAAGAATCCCTCGTGGGCGGCGGCAAGGAATTTGCGCTTTCCACACGCCAGCATCCCGACACGCTCTACCCCCACGGCCATGACTATCTGGAAACGTTCCGGCTGGAGCAGTGGCCCAGGTGCTGCTACCGCGTGGGTGACGTGCGCCTGTGCCGCGAAATCCTGCTTGTACCGGGGCAGAGCCGCCTTGCCGTGCGCTGGAGCATACACGGGCCGGCCCATATGCCCGTCCCCATGCCGGCCCTGACCC
>NZ_JBAIYR010000519.1:0-1443 GCF_036763145.1 Desulfovibrio sp. 1188_IL3213
CGGCCTTTCGCGCTCTGTGTGTGGAGCGCGCGGGTGTGCCTGCGGCCATGCTGCCGTTCCTTCTGGGGCGGCCCATGTCCGATCTGCTGTCCGAGGTGGGCTTGCGCCCGGCGGGCGCAACGTCTTAGACAGTGTCGTCACGAGATGGATTTCCTTGGTATATCAAGGAGAACGAGCCTTTTATGCAGGGAGTGTACTCTTATGGTACTCGACCGGAATAAAAGGCGAAGTTCGACGCAGAGATGCCGGGAAAGGCTTTCGTGACGACACTGTCCAGGGCAACTTCTCTTTGAAATTGCCCTGGCGGATGCGGGAGCAGACGCCCGCCGCGGAGGCGTAAGTGCAGTTTATCTGCGCGGTTAAACGCCGGAGCGGGCGTCTTGGAAGTATTGCGAACAGATATTCTCAATGCGAAGATGCTATAGGACAGATTCACTGCCACAGGCTGTCGGCGGCTCGCGGACACGGTTTGTGCGCTTTTGTGGCGCAGTCGTCGTGCCATGCCAAGGGCCTGGGCAGGTTTTTGGGGCTGTGGCTCTCGGTTGACAGAAGGCCGTGACGGCCCTACCTTACATAAATTATAATATTCACAGCCCGCGCCACGGGCCAAACGAAGGAAGCATCATGCCATTGTGCAGCATTGAGGAAGCCGTTGCCGACATTAAACAGGGCAAAATGGTCATTCTTGTGGACGACGAAGGCCGGGAGAATGAGGGCGACCTGACCATGGCCGCGGAATTTGTCACCCCCGAGGCCATCAATTTTATGGCTAAATATGGGCGGGGGCTGATCTGCCTGCCCATGTCGCCGGAAATGATCGACCGGCTTGACCTGCCCCTTATGACGCAGCGCAACGGTTCGCGTTTCGGCACCAACTTCACCATTTCCATTGAAGCCCGCGACGGCGTTACCACGGGCATTTCCGCAGCGGACCGCGCCACCACCATTCTGGCGGCCGTTGCCGACGATGTGCGCCCCGACGACCTTGTGACGCCGGGGCATGTTTTTCCCCTGCGCGCCAAGGCCGGAGGTGTTCTTTCGCGCGCCGGCCAGACCGAAGGCGGCGTGGACCTGTCGAAACTGGCCGGGCTGAAGCCCGCCTCGGTTATTTGCGAGATCATGCGGGATGACGGAACCATGGCCCGCATGCCCGATCTGGAAACGTTCGCCGAAGAGCACGGCCTCAAGATTGTGGCCGTCAAGGATATCATCCGCCACCGCCTCAACCGGGGGCAGGTGTCTGTGCGCAATGTGGCCAAGGCCCATCTGCCCACCAGGTTCGGCGATTTCACGGTATACGCCTATGAAAGCGAAACCGAGCAGGGTACGCATCTGGCGCTGGTCAAGGGCGACCTTTCCGGGCCGGAGCCTGTGCTTGCCCGCGTACACAGCGAATGCCTCACGGGCGATGCCCTGGGATCGCTGCGCTGCGATTGCGGCGGG
>NZ_JBAIYR010000520.1:0-1435 GCF_036763145.1 Desulfovibrio sp. 1188_IL3213
AGCAGCACACGGCGCGTCTCGCCGCCGGAAAGATCGCTCATGCGGCGTTCCTCAAGCTGCTCTGCACGTACCATACGCAAAAGATCCCGTGCCTTTGCCCGTTCCGGCCCGTGAAGTCCGAGCCACAGCGGGCGGCGTTGCCGGTTGAGAGCCAGAAATTCCCCCACGCGCAAGGGCAGGCTGGCATCCAGATAGAGGTGTTGCGGTACATAGGCGGTGCGCGGCAGGCCAGACCGGCCTGCCGCAATAATGCGTCCCGTATAGGGCATTTCACCGATAAGGCACAGCAAAAGGGTTGTTTTGCCCGCCCCGTTCGGCCCGACAATCACCGTGCTGCTTCCGGCAGGCACAACGGCGCACACGTCGTCCAGAATGGGCCGCCCCCCCCGGCACACATGCACATGGTCAAAGACAAGATCAGGGGCGGCCGTATCAGCGTCGCTCAAGGTGCTTCTCAAGAATGTCAAAATTTTTGCTCATGGTTTTCTCATAGTAGTCCAGCGGCGGAGAGACCGGCCCGGAAGCCAGGGAATCCAGCGAAACGGCGGGAACCCCGGTTTCGCGCGCCAGCGCCTGCACGGGCTTGTCCGTATACTGTGGTTCGCTGATGATCAGGGCGGGCTTGTGCTCGCGCAGGGTTTTGGCAATCTGGACAAGACGCGCGGCCGAAGGCTGCGTTTCCTCATTTTCCTGAATGACGGCAATAACTTCAAGACCGCCATCGCGAGCCATGTAAGCCAGGGCATCGTGCATAAGCACTATGCCCTTGTTGGACGCCTTGCCTCCCAGGGCCGAAAGGCGCTTGCCCAGATCAAGCAGCACCTTTGCGTAAGACCGGGCGGCGTTTTCGTAGGCCGCGGCATTCTGCGGGTCAGCCTTGGCAAGGCCCCGGGCCATGTTGTTTACCATAATGCTGGCCTGGCGCGGGCTTGTAAAAGCGTGCGGATTGAGGCCACCGTGATGATGGTCGTGCGCATGGTCATGATCGTGTCCGTGGTCGTGCTCTTCCGGGCCGTGGCTGTGCGCCGCATGGTCCGCATGGCTGTGTGCGCCATGCCCGGAATCATCGTGACCGTGCCCGTCGTGACCGTGCGCATCAGGCTCATCCCCGGCGGAGCGCAGGGGAATGACGCCTTGGCTGCTGTCAACCACGACCAGACCCGGCTTGGCAACGGGCAGGGCTTTTTGCAAAAAATCGTCCATCCCCAGACCGTTGAGAAAAAGAACATCGGCCTCGGCAAGTTTTTTCATATCGCCGGGGCTTAAGGCATAGTCGTGGGGGCAGCCGGTCTGGGCCGGGATAAGCAGATCCACCTGTATGTCGGGCCGGGCCTGGGCCACATTGCGCGCCAGCAGATATACCGGATAGGTCGTAGCAAGAACGCGCAGGCTGCCCTGCCCGTGCTCCTGTGTGCTGGCCGGGGCCGCTTGCGGC
>NZ_JBAIYR010000521.1:0-1434 GCF_036763145.1 Desulfovibrio sp. 1188_IL3213
TCCCCGCGCCGGATTCCATGCGCGTGGACGCCGACGGCAACGTGTACGTCGCGGTCTACGGCCAAGGCCGGGTGCTCGTCTTCAACCCCAACGGAATACCCATCGGCCAGGTGCTGCTGCCCGGGCGCGAGCAGGGACGCAACCTGCGCTCCACGAGCTTGGCCATCAGCCCCGATTCCAACGATTTGTACGCTGTGACCAGCGACCATGCCGGCGAGCGGGGTTCGATCATTTTCCACGCCAAAGTGTTCGCCAAGGGGCTCCGGCCTTTGAGCGCGCAATAATCGGGAGAAACCATGCCTCATATTGATATAAAAATGCTCCCCGGGAGACCGGCGGAACTGAAAGAAGAACTGGCCCGCAAAACCAGGGAAATGGTAGCCACGACCCTCGGGGTCGATCCGGGCATCATCTCCGTGTCCGTGCAGGACGTGCACCTGGAAGACTGGGACAAGGCCATGCAAACCATCGCGCCGGAGACCATTATCATCCGGAACGGCAGCCAATGATGCCAAGGTGGATGCGAAAAATGCTCCTGATTTTGTGTCTCGTCGCCATCGCCGTAGCCATCGGCGCCTACGCGGTGTTCAAGCAGCAAAAGTTCGGCGCGTATCCCGAGGGGGAACGTCTCGCAAGGGTGGAGGCCTCACCGCATTACCGGGACGGTGAGTTTCAGAATACGGTTCCCACCCCCATGCTGGTTGAAGGTCAGAGTTCTATCGGGATCATGCTCGGAAATCTCTTTTCCCGCAGCCCTGAGCGGCTGCGGCCGGAACAGGCGCTGCCGGTGGAGCGGCCCGACCTCAAGGCCCTGGACACGGACAAGGACGTGCTGATCTGGCTCGGGCACTCGTCGTATTTCATGGTGCTCGGCGGCAAGCGGATCCTGGTGGATCCGGTCTTCAGCGGGTACGGCGCGCCGTTTTCGATGTTCAACAAAATCTTCCCCGGCACGGACCTGTACACGGCGGATGACATGCCGCCCATCGACTACCTGCTCATAACCCACGACCACTGGGACCACCTGGATTATCCGACGGCCACGGACCTCTTGCCCAAGGTGGGCAAGGCGGTCATGCCGCTCGGCGTGGGTGCGCATTTCGAACGTTGGGGATACCCGCAGGAGAAAATCCTGGAGGCGGACTGGAACAGCGCCCTGCGCCTGGATGACATGCTCACCGTGCACGTGGTTCCGGCCAGGCACTATTCCGGGCGCTCCTTTACCCGGAACAAAACCCTGTGGGCGGGCTTCGTCCTCGAGACGCCGGAAACGCGCGTTCTGCTGAGCGGCGATACCGGCTACGGCCCGCATATCAACGAACTGGCAGCAAAATTCGACGGCTTCGACCTCGCGGCCATTGACGGCGGCCAGTACGACCCGCGCTGGCCCCTCATCCACATGACGCCCGAGCAAGCCGTGCAGTCCGCCGGGGA
>NZ_JBAIYR010000522.1:0-1426 GCF_036763145.1 Desulfovibrio sp. 1188_IL3213
CAGGCCCGCGCGGCGGCGCGAAGGCCCGTTGTCGCGCGGTCAGGCGCTTGCCATATGGGGCGCTTTACAGTAAATTTTTTCCCTTGCGGACTCAGGCGGCCATGTGCGCCGCCAGTGATGCCGCCCTACCTAATGAGTCTTGCGGAGGACAGTCATGCAAAAGATGAAGTACATCTGGGTTGACGGAAAAATGGTTCCCTGGGACGAAGCCCAGGTTCACGTGCTCACACATGCCCTGCATTACGGCAGCGCCATTTTCGAGGGCATCCGGGCTTATGCCGGTGCCGACGGCACGTCCGCCATTTTCCGCCTTGAAGACCACTGCAAGCGTATGCTCAACTCCGCCAAGATCCTACGCATGAACCTTACTCTTACCGTGGAAGAGCTGGTAAAAGCCTGTGTGGAAACGCTTGAAATCAACAAACTGCCCGAAGGCTATGTGCGTCCGCTTTCTTTCGTGGGCTATGGCGAAATGGGCGTTTACCCCGGCAACAATCCGGTGCAGACCATTGTGGCTGTCTGGCCCTGGGGGGCCTATCTTGGCGCTGAAGCCCTGGAAAAAGGCATCCGCGTCAAAACCAGCACCTTTGCCCGCAGCCATGTGAACACCAGCATGTCCAAAGCCAAGGCCGCCGGCAATTACATCAATTCCATCCTTGCCAAGGTGGAAGCCAAGGACGAAGGCTATGACGAGGCCGTCATGCTGGACACCAGCGGCTATGTGTCTGAAGCCACCGGCGAAAATATCTTTATCGTGCGCGACGGCCGCATCAAGACCACGCCGTGGACGTCCATCCTCGGCGGCATCACCCGCGATTCCGTCATGAAGCTGGCTCAGGACCTGGGCTACACGGTGGAAGAACAGCAGTTTACCCGTGACGAAATGTATATTGCCGACGAGGCGTTCTTCACCGGCACCGCTGCGGAAGTAACCCCCATCCGCGAGATGGACCACCGCCAGATCGGCGCCGGACACGCCGGCCCCGTAACCAAGCATCTGCAAACCGAATACTTCAAGATCGTCAAGGGCCAAAACCCCAAGTACGCCGGCTGGCTGCATCACTATAAAGTTTAGGGAAGCGCTGGATAAAGCGCTTCCCGTGGCTCCTGCGCAGGCAGGAGCCCAAAAAACGTGAACAGGGGGAATTCACTTCCCCCGTTAACCAAGCGTTTTTTATGCCTTTCCAAAAAATGGAAGCCATTTTTTGGCATCGAGCTGAGGAAATCGAAGATTTACTCAGCGGATACCTGAAACACTTTCACCTTGAAGCTGAACAGGCGCCGGCCCACCGGGCGCGCCGCCAAGAAATCATGAAGCATCTCTCCCTCGCCTCGCGCTACCGCCCCCAGACCTTTGCCCAGGTGGCGGGACAGGACATGGTCAAAGCCGTCCTTTCCCGCGCCGCCGCCGAGGACAGGCCCGCTG
>NZ_JBAIYR010000523.1:0-1422 GCF_036763145.1 Desulfovibrio sp. 1188_IL3213
CAGGCCGGGCGGCTTTGCCGTGAGCCGTCTGCCGTAAGGCCGTCCCGGTCAGGCTTTGGCTGGCGAGTGAGCGGGTCAACGGCTGCAAAAACGTTGTCCGCCCGCTGTCTGGCAAGGGTCTCAGGCATAAGCCGCGGGCTGCTTCAGGGGCTGAACGCTCTGCAATCAGGTGTACTGCGGCTCGTTTTCCTTGATAATCTGAAAAGATTTCATGGCCTTTATTGTGCCGGCAATGCCCTGATACTTGCACACGCCCGCCACGGTGCAGTCAAGCAGGTCTTCTTCATCCTTATCCAGCACCAGCACATCGCCCACCTGCATGCGCAAAAGCTGGTTGCCTGTAATGGTGGTCTTGCCGAAACACACCTTGAGTTCCACCGGAGTTTCCATAAGGCGCTCTTTAAGGCGCGCCACCCAGGCATGGTCCACCTCAAGGCGTTCTGTCTGAAAGCTGGCATGCAGCTTGGAGCGGATGGGTTCAATGGTGGCGTAGGGCAGGCAGATGATCATGGAGCCAAGGGCCGTGTCCAGTTCCACCTCAAAGGTGATGACCACCACCACATCGCTGGGCGGCACAATGGCCGCAAACTGCGGATTGATCTCACTGCGCACCAGTTCCAGCTTGACGTCGTGCACGGGCCGCCAGGATTCTTCCATATTGTCCAGGGCGATCTTGACGATCTTGTCCACCACGGCCTGCTCAATGCGGGTAAATTCGCGTCCTTCCACCTTGGGCTGGGAGCCTGCGCCGCCGAAAACACTTTCCACAAGGGCAAAGACCAGGCGTGAGTCCACCACCATGATGGCGTTGCCGCGCAGGGGATCCATCTTGAAAATATTGATGGAGGTGGGTACAGGCAGAGAACGCATGAATTCGCCGAACTTGGTCATATCAATGGATATGGGGTTCAGTTCCACACGTTTGCGCACAGAGTTGGAGAGCGCGTTGGTACACAGCCGGGCAAAACGGTCGTTGACGATTTCAAGCACGGGCATGCGCCCGCGTATGATGCGGTCCTGATTGGCAAGGTCAAAAGCGACTATGCCGGAATCGTCTTCCGGCGTTTCCACCTCGCTCTCGATTTCGCCGCCTGAAAGCCCGCGCAGCAGGGCATCCACTTCATCTTGCGCCAAAACTTTGTTCATGCCAGCCTCGACAAACATCCTGTGAAGGTTCTTGGTCCGCCTCGTTATCACGAGTAACATTGCAAGAAAAAGGCCACTTTGACAAGCTATGGAATGCTTCCGCAGCCCTGCGGCCGTTCAGGAGCGCCCTTTTTCTTGCCAACCCCGGCCCCTTGAGGCAGTCTACAGCCGGAGCAAAGTCCATGCTGTTACGAATATTTTCCGCCGCTTCCGGCAGTGCGGATCCTGCGGAGGCCGCAGCCGCGCCGCTTGTGGAGCTGACCGCCGCACCGGGCG
>NZ_JBAIYR010000524.1:0-1420 GCF_036763145.1 Desulfovibrio sp. 1188_IL3213
AGCGGGCCAGTTCGCGCTTGTGCGTACCCGCTGGAGTCTTGAGCAGAAAAACCCGCCCGGATGCCCGGCTGGTAAAGTCGCCCGGTGCGCCGGAATAAAGCACGCTGCCCTTGTCCAGCACCACAACCTGAGCGCACCGCTCGGCCTCATCCAGATACGCCGTTGCCCATATAACGCTCATGCCGTCACGGCTCAATTCCTGCACCATGCGCCACAGTTCGCGCCGGGACTGCGGGTCTACCCCCACCCCGGGTTCATCCAGAAGCAGCAGACGGGGCGAACCGAGAAGCGCGCAGGCAATGCCGAGCTTCTGCTTCATGCCGCCGGAAAGACGCCCGGCCAGCCTGTTGGTAAAGGGAGCAAGCGACGTAAACTGCAAAAGGCGGTCAAAAATCTCCTCGCGGGCCGTGCCTTCAAGCCCGCGCAAACTGGCGTGCAGGCGCAGATTGCCCATCACGCTGATGTCTTCGTACAGGCCAAAACGCTGCGGCATATAGCCGATGCTGTTGGCACTCTCGCTGACAAGTTTTTGCGGCGACTGGCCGAAAATCCGCGCTTCGCCGTGGGAGGGAAGCATCAGCCCTGCCAGAATACGCATCAGTGTGGTTTTTCCGGCAGCGTCCGGCCCCACAAGCCCCGTGATGCACCCGGAAGGAATCGTGGCGGAAATGTCATCCAGCGCCGTAACCGCCGTGCGTCCCTTGCCGAAGGTCATGCCGAGGCCGTTAAGCTGTACGGCTGTTTCGCCGGAACTGGCCTGCGTGGCGCTCATGGCGCGTCAGCACCGTCCACAACAATAGTTACGGGCATGCCCTGGCGCATGACGTTTTCCGGATCTTCAGCCTGCACTCGCAAGCGGTAGACCAGAGCCGTACGCACCTGCTTGGTCTCAACGGTTTTAGGGGTGAATTCCGCCGTTGGCGAAATAAAACCGACGGTTCCGGGAAAACTTTTTCCCGGGGCCGCATCCACAAGAACGCGGACAGACATGCCCGGCTTGATACGGCCAAGGTCCGGTTCGTCCACATAGGCCCGCAGCCAGACGGGATCGGTCAGCGCAAGGGTGTAGACCGTCTGGCCGGACTGAACGATGGCCCCGGCCTCACGGGCGCGGGTAAGCACAACGCCCTTCTGCGGAGCGGAAAGCACGGCATCGTGCAACTGTATTTCCGCCCGGCTGAGCGCTGCGGCCGCCGCTTCAACAGCAGCGCGCTGCGCCAGGACATCCTCTTCCCTGTACCCGGAAAGAAGCATATCAAGCTGATCCTGGGCAGAACGCAGCTTTGCGGCTGCCTCGCGGGACTGCGCCCGGGCGTTGTTAAGCTCTTTTTGTGAAATGGGGTTGGAGGCCCGCATGGCAACGAAGCGGCGCAGGTTGATGGCGGCATTTTCCGCCAGAGCCGTGGCCGCGCTTACCGAC
>NZ_JBAIYR010000525.1:0-1411 GCF_036763145.1 Desulfovibrio sp. 1188_IL3213
GACGGCATGCGCCCCGCACCGCAGACAGGCGTTGCGCAGGTCTCGCCGGAGCTGTCCGCGCGCATCGGCGTGCTGGAAAAGGCCGTACTGGAAAATCCCAAAGATGCGGCCCGTTGGGCCGGTCTGGGCAATCTGTATTTTGATACGGGGCAGGCCCAGAAGGCGGTTTCAGCCTATGAGCGCTCTTTGGCCCTTGAGCCGGGCAATGCCCATGTACTCACGGACCTCGGCATCATGCAGCGCGAGTTGGGACAGTTTGAAAAAGCCGTGGAAAGTTTTCGCAAAGCTGCGACCTTACAGCCTGACCTTGAAAACGCCCTCTTTAATGAAGGCGTGGTGCTTTATTACGACCTCAAGCGCAAGGATGAAGCCCAGGCGGCCTGGAAGCGGCTTTTGCGCATTAATCCGGGCGCGCGCGCGCCGGACGGCCAGCCTGTTTCCGAGCTTATTCAGCATCTGCACTAGGCAATTTCACTTTGAAATTGCTTCAGAGTGAACCGTCAGTGAAAACTTGTATCCGCCCGGCTCTGCGCATGGCACGGCGTGGTGCGGCCGAAAGCGCCTGTTTTCGGCCGCACGAGGTGCTTGAACGCCGCATGCCGCAGGTGGCCGGGTGAATTTTTCGGCGACGTGGCAATCCCCGTCAGCCCGTATTGCACGATGCGTCCCGACAGCGGACCTGCCGCGCAAGACCAGAGAATACAGGTAGGAAATACCAATGACACATCCCCATTCCGGCCCCCGCCCCGGCCCAGGTCTTTTTTGCGCTCCTGGCCCGCGCCCCTGCATCCTGCTTTTGTGCCTGACGTTCCTCTGGCTGTTGCTTCCCTCGGCTGTGCTCAGGGCCGCGCCCACCGAGGCCATGCTCATGCCCGCCCCGGCAAGTCCGCAAAAAGCCATGATTCCTCCGGTCCTGCTTGCGCCGAACGCCCCGCTGCTGCCCCAGCTTCAGTATTTCATCGACCATACCGGAACCATGGATGTGGAAGAAGTGGCCGCCCCGGCCAATGCCAGCGCCTTTCAGCCGTTGCGGATGAAAAATCTGCCGCGTTCCACCGGTGTCATGTGGCTGCGCTTTACGCTGGCTCCCCTGCCGCAGGGAGTAAAGCCCGGGGCCATGCTGCTTGATATGGGGGCCAGCGTGCCTGACGGCCCGGTTCTGTATGAGCCGCGCACGAATCTTTTGACCGATGCCGTGGAATGGCGTGAAATAACCCCCAGCCAGCGTGATGTTCTTCTGCTGCCCGAGGCGGGAAATGAGCCGGTCACCTGCTATATCCGCCTGGACGGCCTGCCCGGCCTGTGGTTTGAGCCGATGCTGCGCACCCCGCAGGATGCCGCCAATAACTGGGGCAGTCTGGCGGGTACTGCGGCAGTGCTGGCCCTGGCGGTGGTCATGCTGCTCTGCCTT
>NZ_JBAIYR010000526.1:0-1398 GCF_036763145.1 Desulfovibrio sp. 1188_IL3213
TCCCCGGCAGACTGCTTGGGGGGCTGCTTGTTCTGCTGGCCCTGCGGGGCCGGCGGGGCTTCGGGCCGATGCGGCGAAAGCGCCTGCCATTCTTCCAACGTCAGTTCCAGCTCTTCATTGGCTTCGGTAAGCACAGCAAGGGAATTACGAAACATGTTGGCCCGCAGAACCTTCATGCCTCCCCTGTCGGTCTGGTACTTCTTGCCGAGGCGCGGGCAATTCCTGTGAAAATGGTCGTAATTTTCCTGCTCATAGGACAGGCAGCACAAAAGCCGCCCGCAAATGCCGGAAATTTTGGCTGGATTAAGAAAAAGATTCTGCTCCTTGGCCATCCTGATGGTCACGGGAGCAAATTTACGCAGATAACGGCGGCAGCAGCATACCATGCCGCAGTTTCCCACCGCGCCGACCATCTGCGTCTCATGACGCACACCGATCTGGCGCAATTCGATGCGGGCGCGGTATTCGCGCACGAGATCTTTGACAAGATCACGAAAGTCAATGCGCGACGGTGCGGTAAAATAAAAAATCAGCTTGCTGCGGTCGAAAAAAACTTCCACATCCACAAGCTTCATGTCCAGATTGCGCTGGCGTATGCACTGACGGCAGAATGCCTGGGCCTCGCGGCTCAACTGTTCATTGGCTTCGCCGCGCCGGACGTCTTCCGGGCTTGCCAGCCGCAGAATATGGGGTAAAGGTTCGCTTTCCTGTCCCGGCAAATGCCGCGCAGGGCCGGAAACCACCTGTGCCAGAGCGTAGCCCTGCTCGGCTTCGATAAGCACATGCACTCCCGGGCTGAGTCCCGGAGGGCCGCTATAATAGCTTGTCTGGCCCAACGCGCGAAAACGCAGGCCGTATATGGGCATAAAGGTCACGATACAAAACCTTGTGAGACGATTTCCGAAGAGTTTCTTTTCGGCCATAAAACGCCCGCTGTCAACACTGGGGCCTTTTCACAGCGACAAGTGCGGCATGGAGGCAACGGCCGCCACGTCGAGCCCATGCACGGGGCCTGTCCCGGCAGCCCCCCACAGAGAGCCGGAACCTTGAAGCGCCAGGGGCAGTAGCGAACGCCGTGCGCCTGACCAGCGAATGTACGCTGGCCGACTTGCCTTCGCCACTGCCCTGTTCTACATTGTAAAAGATATGGGAGACAATGCCATGATACAAAGAGACGAAGCACTGAAACTTCTGGCCGACCACAATACGCCGCCCTCTCTCATGCAGCATGCCCTGGCTGCCGAGGCGATCATGCGCGCTCTGGCTACCCGCCTGGGCGAAGATGCCAGCTTATGGAGCATCACGGGGCTTCTGCATGACCTGGACTATCCGGTTACGGCCGAAAACCCCGCACGCCACGGCCTGGACACGGCCGACATGCTGGCCGGCCACCTGCCC
>NZ_JBAIYR010000527.1:0-1398 GCF_036763145.1 Desulfovibrio sp. 1188_IL3213
TGTGTAGGCCCGGGCTGCTTCGCGTCTGCTGTACGGCGTGACGGGCAGCGGCAAGACCGCCGTGTATCTGGAACTGGCCCGGGCCTGTCTTGAGTCGGGCAGGAGCATGCTTTTGCTCGCGCCTGAGGTGGCATTGGCCCACAAGCTGCGGCGTGACGCCGCCTGCGCCCTGCCCCAGGTTCCGCTTTTCTTCCATCATGGCTACCAGTCTCCTGCGCGCCGTGAGGATACCTACAGGCAGCTTGCCGGGCGTGACGAACCCTGCCTGGTGGTCGGCACGCGCTCGGCCCTGTTTCTGCCCGTGCCGCACCTGGGCTGCATTGTGCTGGATGAAGAGCATGACGGTTCTTTCAAGCAGGATGAAAGCCTGGCCTATCAGGCCAAGGAAGTGGCCTGGTTTCGGATGGCGCAGGTTCACGGGTTGCTGGTTCTTGGGTCGGCCACGCCCGATCTCAAGACGTTTCACGCGGCGGAAAACGGGCATCTGCCGGTTCTGCGCCTGCCCCGGCGGGTGGGAGACCGTGATCTGCCGCCAGTGGAACTTGTGGACATAAGTTCCCTTTCACCCGTGGCCGCCACTGAGACCGGGCTGCTGGCTCCCCGCAGCGAAGAGGTCCTGCGCGAGGTTATCAGCAGGGGAGAGCAGGCCGTGGTGCTGCTCAACCGGCGGGGTTATGCGCCGCTCATGTATTGTCTGGACTGCGGGCGCACCCTGCGCTGCCCCCATTGCGAAATTGGCCTTACCTATCACAAGGGGCGCGAAAAGCTTGTTTGTCATTATTGCGGGTACAGCCGCCCGTTTCCTTCGCCTTGCCCTGAATGCAAAGGCATGAATTTTTTGCCTATGGGCGAAGGCACGGAAAGGCTGGCCGAACGCCTGGGTGTTTTGGCCGGAGCGCCCGTGCTGCGCCTGGACAGGGACAGCACCCGCCGTCCCGGCCGCATGGAGGAAATTCTGGCTGCATTCGCCCGTCAGGAATCTCCCATTCTTGTGGGAACGCAGATGCTTTCCAAGGGACACCATTTTCCCAACGTGACCCTGGCTGTGGTGGCTGATGGCGATCTGGGGTTGAACCTGCCGGACTATCGGGCGGCAGAGCGCACCTTTCAGCTTTTGGTGCAGTCATCGGGCAGGGCCGGGCGCGGCGACAAGGCCGGGCAGGTGCTCATACAGACGCGGGACGTGAGCCATTATTGCTGGCAGTATGTGCGCGAAGCCGACTACGAGGGATTCTACGCGGCGGAGCTGGCCCGCCGCCGTCTGCGCAAGTACCCTCCGTTTGTGCGTCTGGCCCTCATAAGGATCTCTCACGGCATGGAAGAAAGCGAGGGACCTGCTGCCCTGAACGATATGGCAGCGGCCTTGCGCGGCCGTTCGGCGGAACTGGGGTTGCAACA
>NZ_JBAIYR010000528.1:0-1350 GCF_036763145.1 Desulfovibrio sp. 1188_IL3213
TCTATGAGCTTGCGCAGCGTGGTGGAACTGACCACAGTGCCGTCCACCACCACAGGAGGCAACTGCTCCACGCAGAAGCCGGCGTCCGCGCCAAGGCGGCGCAGCACATCCACATGCCCGCCACGGTCGCGCCCCAGGCTGAAATCATAGCCCACCACCAGATGGCGCAGTCGCAACGGCTCTAGAAAAGCACGCACAAAACCCGGAGCATCAAGACCGGCCAGTTCGCGCGTAAAGGGCAGTTCCAGCACATGGCGCACACCCAGCGATTCCAGCAGGGCAAAGCGCTCTTCGCGCGTGGTCAGCGGCATATGCCCCAGATGAGGCATGACCACCTGACGGGGATGGGGCCAGAAGGTCATGACCACGGGCGTCAGACCTCCTCCGGCGCAGACGTCCAGGGTATGGCGTATAAGCGCCTGATGGCCCAGATGCACGCCGTCAAAGTTGCCGATGGTAAGGCCGCTGTTTCCCGTAAAGTTCAGTTCTTCTGTGGAGTGTGCGATATTCATTTTCTGCCGGTTCCGAAACAAAGATACACTTGTGGATTTTTGCTGGCGCAACCCCGGGCCGTGGCCGCCGGGCAGACGCTGCCCGCAGGGCGCGGGCCTGCCGCACGGCCGAAGACCGGGGCATGCGTCACACAAATGCAGACGCGCCCCGGAACGGCATTGGCGCTAAATCAGCCTGTCGAATATGAGTTTGTAGACCTTGCGGATATGAAGGACAAGCTTGAGGTTGACGCTTTTGTCCCCTTTGTCCGCCTGGGCAAAGAATGACGTGAGATGACGGGCCACATCGCTGAAGTCGCCATCGCCCATAGGCTCAAGCATGCCCCAGTATTCGCGGGCGCGCACGAGCACCTGCGCGCCGGTCCTGTCCTTGTGACCGGCCTTGTATTCCTGCAAAAACGTATCAAACATCTGCCCGGCGTCCTGCGGAAAAGACCGCGCAAGCGCAAGACGCCACAACGCAACGTACAGGCCACGCAGTTCCAGCAGCATCTGGCGGCGGCGCAAAAACTGCATGCGCCCCACTCCCAGGCAGTCCAGTTCCACGGTAAAGTCTGCGTCTTCAAAAAGAGCCGCAAAATTGTCCAGAGCCTGTCGCGGCGTGCCTGCAAGAGCCTCGCCCGGCGTTTTTTCCGGGGATGCGCCTGCGGGCGCAACCGGTGTACCGTCCATGTGACCCATAGAACCCCGTCTGCTTACTCAGCGGTATCCGTTTTGCCTGCCGCGTTCCTGAGCGTGGCGTCCCTGTCCTGCTCCCCGCCGTCACGGCGGCGTGAAGAACGCCTACGGCGTTTTCCGCTCCGGGAGCCACCCTCAGCGCCGTCCTCTTCTTTCCGCA
>NZ_JBAIYR010000529.1:0-1383 GCF_036763145.1 Desulfovibrio sp. 1188_IL3213
TGCTGATCGAAAAGCCCGCGCACCAGCCTTGAGGCCGTACCGCGCGCCGCAATGGGTCCGGCAGGCGGCATGTCCGGCAGGGGCTGCGGCTTCCGGCAATGCATGCCAAACGCATTGTGTGCTTGACAGGGCGCATGGCGGGCAGTATACAACACGTTCCTTGCCCGTACCCGTGTGTGCGGGCTGTCAATCCACAAGGAGAAACACAATGCGGAAATTTGAAACCCTGCTGCTCCTTTCACCGGAGCTTTCCGCCGAAAACCGCGAGGGCGTGATCAGCACGTTCACGGGTATTATCGAGCGTGAAAAGGGCGTTATGGAAGAAGTGGACAACTGGGGTATGCGCGACCTCGCCTACCCGGTGCGCAAGCTGATGCGCGGCTACTACGTGCGTCTGGTGTACCAGGGTCCGGCTCCTCTGGTGGCCGAACTGGAACGCAACATTCGCATGAACGACGGCGTATTCAAGTTTGTGACCGTCAAGCTGGCCGACGAAGTGGCCGGGGAGGTTGCCTAGATGGCCTTCAAGAAAAAATTTGCCCCGCGCCGCAAGTTCTGCCGCTTCTGCGCAGACAAGGACCTGCCCCTGAACTACAAGCGCCCTGACATTCTGCGTGATTTCATCACCGAGCGCGGCAAGATCATTGCCCGCCGCATCACCGGAACCTGCGCGCACCACCAGCGCCTGCTGACCCGCGAAATCAAGCGCGCCCGTCAGATGGCCCTGCTCATTTACACCGCGACGCACGATTCCGGCGTCCAGAAAAAGAGCAGCATCTAAGGAGGCGCACATGAAACTGATACTTCGCGCCGACGTGGAAAATCTCGGCAGCCTTGGTGATGTGGTTGATGTCAAGCCCGGTTACGGCCGCAACTTTCTGCTGCCCCAGGGCTTGGCTATGGTGGCCTCGCAGGCCAACCTGAAAGTTTTTGAACAGGAACGCAACAAGCTGCAGGCCCAGATGGACGCCCTGCGCGCTGAAGCCCAGGCCATGCAGGCCCGTCTTGAAGCCCTTGACGTGGTCATCACCATGCACGTGGGCGACAACGACAAGCTGTACGGTTCCGTCACCACCACCATCATCGGCGACGCCATCGCCGCCCTTGGTGTGGATGTTGACCGCCGCCGCATCCTTATGGACGCCCCCATCCGCACCCTGGGCGAACACCCCGTGCGTGTGCGCCTGCACCCCAGCGTTGTCGCGCTGGTTCCGGTGAAGGTTGTGTCCGACCACCAGTCCTATGAAGAAGAGCCTGCTCCTGAAGCCCCGGCTGAAGAAGCTGAGGCCGCTGAATAGGGGATATAGTGGTTTCCCACAGTGATCATGGCTCCGCCCCCGGCCCCGAGGCCGGGGGCGCGCCTTTTGGGCAGAACGGCGCTTC
>NZ_JBAIYR010000530.1:0-1383 GCF_036763145.1 Desulfovibrio sp. 1188_IL3213
ACACTCCAAATGATGTGTTGATTTTAAATTTTGAACAGCTTATGCGTTTGAACGAAGGCAATGGTTATTTAAAAGCTGTTGGGAATAATGGGTGGCAATTATTAGACCAACACGAGGAAAATATAGCTTATATTGAGATTCTTAAATTTCATGAAGGAAAAGGGCGGATTGACTTTAATCCTAATAAAATCAATCAATTTTTATCAGGTTCCATGAAAAATTTCATTCATGATTTATTTCTAGAACCTCATTTTTCACGTGCGGATATTGCTTGCGATATTGTAGATATTCCCGATGACTTTGTTAGTCAGTATCGTGTAGTTGATCCTGTGTCTTTTAAACCAATTTATGGGCGTTCTGGTAAGTTAGAAACGGCATATTGGGGTAGTCGTGCCAGTGAACGACAAATTCGAATGTACAATAAAAAATTGGAACAAGAAAGAAAACGTAAAATTGTTCCGCCGGAAATAACGACATGGTGGCGACTAGAATTGCAGTTACGAAGGGGAAAAGCAACTGATTGGCATGAGATGGTTCATGAAAGTTTGGATAGCTTTGCTAGTCCACATTATTTTCCGCCAAATACTAAAGTTACTGAACGGATTATGGTGAAAGGTTTGCTTTATGATCATTCTGAGTGGGGAAATCTAGCTAAGAATACAAAGAAAAAATACAGGGATTTGTTGAAGCAAGAAAGTCAAAATGATGAATTGACGAATCATTTGCGAGAGTCATTTGCGGAATCGGCAGACGATTTGAAACGAGAATTAGATACATGGCTCCAAGGACTTGATGTAACGGAAGTAGGTGCTGAATGAGTAATCCAGTAGAAAAAATGACCATAAAAAATCTTGCTGACGAATTGGGTGTATCGAAAAATACAGTGCGCAATCAACTGGTCAATTCAGGGTTTGACCTTGCTCAGTATAAAGAAAATGGCATTATCATGCTAGATAAAGAGTTGATTGGTGTTGTTCGGTCAATTTATCGGTCAAAAAGTGATCAATTGACTGGTCAATTACCGGTCAATAACACAGGCAGTGATTTTCCTTTAGAAAAAGAGAATGAGTTTTTGCGTGATCAATTAGCTGAGAAGGACAAACATATTTCTGAATTAACAGAAATGATTCGTGATCAACAAAAATTGACCCTGCTTCAGCAACAAAAAAACGATCAGTTGTTACTAGAAAATCAAGAATTAAAAAATCGAAAATGGTGGCAATTCTGGAAGTGAGGTGTGACATGGATAAAATTGATTTGAGAGAAGAAACAGTCGATAGAATTGAATTGATGTATGAACGGTTAGCTGATTATTTGAATTTGCCGGATGAAGATAATTATAGTGAAATGCTTGAACGAATTATGGATGTTCTCAACTCGGTT
>NZ_JBAIYR010000531.1:0-1363 GCF_036763145.1 Desulfovibrio sp. 1188_IL3213
GGCTGCCATAGATCCGGCCTTGCGGCGCTGCAGGGCGGCGCGCAGGGGTTCCACATCATCCATTTCGCGTATGAGGCGGCCGATGAACTGCATCTGGCGGCGGCGTCCCTCATGGTTGCGTATGCGGGCATACAGGCCCAGAGCTTCCGCAAGCTCCGGGGGCAGGCTCAGGCTCTGCACTTCCTGCGGGCCAAGGCGGGCAAGCTCTTCACCCAGGGCCTGGAGAGCGTGGCTTTCGCGCTTTTTGGCCGAACGGCTGGGCTGTTGGAAATCCTGTTCCTGCCCGTCGTCATGAGCCTGCCATTGATACTGTTTTTTACGAGGCATGAAAAATCCTGGAGCAAAGTTGTTTTTTAGAAATAGATGCCAAGAATCACCCCGGCCAGCACCACGGGAGATATGATGCCGTTAAGGGTAAAAAAAGCCGTGTTTACATGGCGCAGGTCTTGCGGCCGCATGAGCCTGTGCTCCACAAAAAGCATGATGGTAATGCCCAGCCAGACCACATGCCAGGGCCAGCTCAAACCGGCCGCAAAACCTGTCAGCAGCAGGAAGATGGACGTCATGGCATGGGAAAAGGCCGCCAGAACAAGCGCGGTTTCCGCGCCGAAGGTGGCCGGTATGGAGTGCAGCCCGAAAGCCTCGTCAAAGTCCACATCCTGAAAGGCGTAATAAATGTCAAAGGCGGCCACCCAGAAGGTCACGGCAAAAAACAGCAGCACCGGGGCCATGCCCAGGCTGCCGGGATCCACCGAAAGCCATCCGGCCAGCGGGGCAAGGCCGAGCGTGGCCCCCAGCCAGAAGTGACACAGGGGCGTAAAGCGCTTGAGCACGCTGTAAATCGCGGAAAAAACAAGCGCCGGAATGGAAAGCCACAGGCAAACCTGGTTGAGACACGCGCAGGCGGCGATAAAAATGACGGCCATAAGCCCGCAGAACGCCCATGTCTGCCTGGTGGAGATGGCTCCGGTAACAAGGGGGCGGTTCTGGGTGCGCGGATTGTCGCTGTCAAAGGGGAGATCCACAAGACGGTTGAACGCCATGGCAAATGAGCGGGCCGCCACCATGGCGATGGTCAGAAACACCAGGCTCCATGTCGGGGGCAGCCCCCGCGCGGCCAGAAAGGCTCCGGCCCAGGCGTACGGCAGGGCAAAGATCGAGTGCTCGATCTTGATCATCCGGCAGATATCGGAAAATTTGCCGAAAGGGGAGGACAGACGTCCCAGGTATGGGCTTATCCGGCCAAGAGGATTTTGGAAACGCATTTTTTCTCCTTACAACTGATCAAGATCCGTACAAAAACATTTTCTGCCAAGGCCGAACGCCCGCGCCGTTGCTGGCAGGCAGGGCGGCGTCTTCGGCG
>NZ_JBAIYR010000532.1:0-1359 GCF_036763145.1 Desulfovibrio sp. 1188_IL3213
GTTTGACCAGGCCATGAGCCAGATGCCCTCCGCGTCCGCAGGCTTTGCTCCCGGCCGCCTGCCGGGCGCTTACGGCAAAACCACGCATCAGGAATAAACACCGGCAGGGCAGCAAACGCGCACCAACCTTTTCCACTGCCCCGGCAGCCGCAAAAAGCGGCTCGCGGCAAGGACAAAGACGACAGCAAACGGTTTCAGGCCGCGCAACAGCCTGACCGACGCAGAAAAAGCACAACCCCTCGCAATTGTGACTACAGTCACAGATTGCGGGGGGTTTTTGTGTTGTACACTAAACCTGCGGCCGGTACACTGCCGCAGCCCCTCGCGCAGACCGGAAGGTTGGGGCCGCCGCGGCCGGACCGCCCCGAAGGCCGGCATTCCTGAAGCCGAAAGACCGGGAGATCGCATTATGACAAACCGACAGTATGCCGCCAACACGGATTCTCTTATGAACGAAGAAAGCCTGCAGGCCGCTCCCTCCGTGGCCGATGCCCTGTGTACCGGGTTGCTGGCCGGGCTGCACCCTCACGAAAGGGATGTGCTTGCCCGCCACGCCCGCCTGCAAAGTTTTGCTCCGGGCGTGGCGCTTTTTCAGGAAGGGGACGAGAGCGCAGACGCCATGCTGCTGCTTTCCGGTCTGGTCAAACTGTGCCGCCACAGCAGTCAGGGCAAGGAATGTGTGCTCCATCTCGTGCACTCCGGAAAATTCATTGACGCTGGCGTGCTTTTTTATGAAGGGGGCCTGCCCATTTCGGCCGTGGCCCTGCAGCACACCACGGTGCTGAGCCTGAACAGGCGCGCGTTTCTGCACACCCTTGAAAATAACGCCCCGCTGGCCGTCAGCCTTCTGGGGGCCATGAGCCTGCGCCAGCGCCTGCTTATTACCAAGATTGCCGGTTCGCAGGGGCGCATATCCGTGGCCGGACGCGTGGCCGCATGGCTTTTGCACCGGGCCAAGATGGAAAAAAGCGCCACGCTGCGCCTTGGCGTTACCCAGGAAATCCTGGCCCGCCTCATGGGCATCAGCCGGGAAAGCCTCAGCCGCGAGCTTTCGGCCCTTTCCGCCGCCGGCATCATTGAACACCAGCGGCGCAGCATCACCCTGCTGGACCACGAAGCCCTCAAGCTGCGGGCCCGGGGCTAAGGCAATACATGCTTGCGGGCAAACCCCGGGGCAATAACCCTGTACACCTTGAGAATACCCGTTCTCAAAGCTGAAATTTTCAAAAGGTACTTATGCGCATCTGCATTGTCTATTCTTCCTGAACAGGCAATACCCGCATGGTGGCCGAGGCCATCGCCGCGCCTGTCGGCCTGCCCTGCCATGCCGTGGGGCATGCCCCGGATCCGGCGGAATAC
>NZ_JBAIYR010000533.1:0-1357 GCF_036763145.1 Desulfovibrio sp. 1188_IL3213
AACTCATCCAGCTCAACCTGCTCGGTTCGGCGTCTCTGGAAGAACTCCTGAATCCACGACGGCGAAGAAAAGATAATCTTCAACATCTCAGCCTATTAGAATTGGGTGCTTAGCCGGACAGCAATGCCACCTGCTGACAAAAGCGCCTTCCTGCCGTATGGAAAGACATGTCCAATCCACACATTCTGCACATTCTTTCTGAAATTGCCGCAGGCCGCCTGCTGCCTGAAACAGCCCTTGAACAGCTTGGTGCGCAAACAGTTTGCGATACCCTGAACGGTCTTACGCTGGACACCCAGCGGGGCCTGCGCACCAGTCTTGGCGAAGTGGTTCTTGCCCAGGGCAAAAGCGATCAGGCATTGACAGCCGCTGTTGCCGGTCTTGCAGAACATGGCCCTGTTCTGGTCAGCAGAGTCAGTCAGGCCCAGGCTACCCTGCTGAAAGAACACTTTCCCACTGGCCGCCATTGGGCTTTACCGCGACTGTTTTCAGTGGGCGGCGCGCCGGGTTTTACGCAGGCCATGCAGTCCCCCTGGCCGCAGCAAGGCGAAGCACTGGTGGTAAGCGCAGGAGCCGCAGACACACCCGTAGCACTTGAGGCGTACGGCGCCCTGGCCTTTTGGGGAAAAAGCTGTGGTTTTATTGCCGATGTGGGCGTTGCGGGACTGCACAGGCTTGCCCCCCATACGGCATCGCTGCGCAGCGCAAAGGTCATCATTGCCGTGGCCGGTATGGAAGGCGCTTTGCCCGGCGTACTGGCAGGGCTTGTGTGCTGTCCGGTGCTGGCTGTGCCTGCCTCCGTGGGGTACGGGGTAGGATCAGGCGGTTTTGCGGCCCTTACCACCATGCTTGCCACCTGCGTGCCGGGCGTGGCTGTTCTCAATATCGACAACGGCTTCGGAGCCGCGGCCTTTGCAGCCAAAATGCTCCATAAAAAACTGGCCGAAGAAAACTGAACCGGCCAAAGAACCCACAAGACTCACTGAAAAACGCCAGACCGCCAGCATATGGCGGTCATTTTTTTGAGCGCGCAGGAAAAATACATTTTTGTTCCTTACTTAAGTAACATTATAAAATATTTTACTTTTTTACGAACAATATTCTTTGTTTCCACGCCTTTTTTCCTGCGGCACGGGCTGCCATCATGCGTAAACTGCATGAACCGCCATGCCGGGTGACGCCACATTGTTCCTTTCTTTTTCCGGATTTCGCGTCGGGATTTTCCGGTTGAAATGCTCTAGAGCAGATTAACTTTGAGAATATACATTCTCAAAGTTTAAGGCACGCTCACTTCGGCGTTTAACCGCGCAGATAAACTGCGCTTACGCCTCCGTAGCGAACGTCTGCTCACGCAGCC
>NZ_JBAIYR010000534.1:0-1356 GCF_036763145.1 Desulfovibrio sp. 1188_IL3213
CTGTCCGGTGCCGCCGCAGGCCGGGCATGGCTCCATAGTGATGGCCAGAGCTGAAGAGCCGGTGCGCTGACGTACCAGTTCCAGAAGGCCGAAGGCGCTCATGCGGCCCACATCGTGGCGCGCGCGGTCGTTCTTCATGGCGGAGCGCAAGGTTTTTTCCACTTCAATGATGTGCTTTTTGTCGCGCATTTCGATGAAGTCTATGACGACCTGCCCACCGATATCACGCAGCTTGAGGTGGCGGGCGATGGTTTCAGCGGCTTCCATATTGGTCTTGTGCGCCATTGCCTCAAAATTGCCTTTGCCCGAAATCTTGCCGGAGTTGATGTCCACAGCCATGAGGGCTTCGGTCTGATCGAAAACCAGCCTGCCGCCAGAGGGCAGCAGCACCTCGCGGGTATATATCTGGTCCAGCTGGCGGCGCAGGCTGAAGCGTTCCCACATGGAGGTCCGCACATCGCTGTGCAGGCGCACCAGATCGCTTTTGCGCGGAAAGAGCAGGTTGACGGTTTCGCGAATGCTCTGCGCCACGTCTTCGTGATCAACCCAGATTTCGCCCACGTCTTCGGTCAGGTAGTCGCGCACGGCGCGTTCCGACAGGCCCGGTTCCTGATAGATAAGTGCCGGAGCCGTTACTTCGGTGGCTTTTTTGCGAATGTCGCGCCAGACCCTTTTGAGGTACTGCAGGTCATTTTTGAGGGTCGTTTTTGTGGTTCCCGCGCTGACAGTCCGCACAATAACGCCCAGGCCCTGGCCGGGATCAATGCCGTTCATCATTTCGCGCAGGCGGCTGCGTTCCTCTTCATCATCCACCTTGCGCGAAACGCCGATCTGCTCCTGCCCGGGGGTGAGCACAAGAAAACGTCCGGCCAGCGAAAGCCAGGTGGTCAAAAACGCGCCCTTGCTGCCTGTAGGTTCTTTAACAACCTGCACAAGCACTTCCTGACCAGCCTTGAGCACCTTCTGGATAGGAGGAAACTTTTTGCCCTTGGCCGGTTCATGGTGGGTCAGCCAATACTCCGGATGAATTTCGTCTATCTGTAAAAAGCCATTTTTTCCGGCGCCGTAGCTCACGAAGGCGGCCTGAAGATTGGTGTCGATATTGTGAATGACACCCTTGTAAATATTGCCCTTGATTTTGCGCTGGTGCAGCATGTCCAGATAGTATTCCAGCAACTGGCCGTCTTCGGTCAGCGCCACTTCCACCTGCTCACCGGGCAGAACGCTGATGAACATGCGCCGCCGCGTGCCTGCCGACTCGGACTTGCTCTTGTGCTTGCCGCTTTCCGTGGGGGCGGTTTTTTTGCTGTCTGCCGTGGGGGCTGCGCCGGAGCTTTCCCTGGCGGCTGCACCGTC
>NZ_JBAIYR010000535.1:0-1356 GCF_036763145.1 Desulfovibrio sp. 1188_IL3213
GAGGTTTTGCGGCTCAGGCAAATGACGGGGCTGGCCGAAGCTTTCGCAGACAGGGAATTTTCCAGGGCCTGGGACTAGATCAGATTAACTTTGAGAATATACATTCTCAAAGTTTAAGGCACGCTCATGATTTTCTTTTCCGGCATGCGGGCGCGCAGATCTCGCGCCTGGCGGGCAAGATTTTCCAGCGCGGGCAGGTTTTCGCCGCCGGAAAAAAACAGCAGATGCTGCTCAAACAGCAACACCGACTCGGAAAGATTCTGCCGGTGTATGATGGCCCCACCGTTCAGGGCCGCTTCAAGGCAAAGCGCCTTGGCTCCGGGAAAGTTTTTGCGCGTCACGGCCACCTGCACGCCGGGGCGTACGGCGTGCGCGCGCTCCAGCATAAACGCGCAACGGCGGGCAATGCCCGACATGTATTCCATAAGAACCTGCGCCGTTTTCCAGCCTTTGTGCAGGGCAGCGGCGCTGCCTTTGGCCGTGAGAAAAACCTGGTCGGCCTGAAGCATATCCCCGTTTGCCGCCTGGCGGGTAACGGAAAGGCCGCAACGCGCCAGAAGCATTTCCGCTTCTTCTGCCCCGCTGATAATGCCGTCCTCGCGGGAGCTGAAAAACATCGCTCCACTTTGCGCGCCGATGCCCAGCATTTCCACTGTCAGATCCGGCCCCGGGCAGTCGTCCGCCAAAAGGCCTTCAATCCAGGATGTTGATTTGAAAATATGCATGAAATCCCGCTTGTTGTTATGCCGTGTATGGCGTTGCCGTACTGTTGCTTTGCCTGTGCCGTCTGCCGGGCGGAGTTCCGCCGGCGCATGGGCGACCTTGCGTGCAAGTGTCACACAGTCACAGGGCGAGCGCAAGGCTGCGGCGTTTCAAGCAGGAATGCCTGATGGGTGGGAGGGGCTGTATTGGCCGGCGACAGCAGAGGATTTTTGTGAACAGGCAGAAAATGTGCTCTATAGAACTCAAATCATGCTTGTACTGTACCCGCATGCAGGGCCGTCACTGAAGCAAGTGTAAAAGGACAGGCACAGACGGAAAAATTTCCGTCTGTGCCTGTTTGGAGCAAATGTCATGCTGTTGCGCTGCTCGTGGCTGCCGCAACGATGCTTTTGAAGCGTACCCCTGCCTGCATCCTCCCGGACGGAATTTTTTCTCCGGGCATGCCGGGCGGCGCATGCTGTTCCCGGCCTTTTCCGTTTCGGCCAGTTCTGGGCTAAGGCCGCTGGCCCGCTGCGGGCCTAGCGTTCATCCGGCGCGTTACGGCCTTTTTTGCCGTATTTTCCGGGAACCTGACGGCGCGCTCCGGGGGCAAAAGGTTTGCGGGGGCGGGGGTAGGCCGGTTTGCCGCTGTCC
>NZ_JBAIYR010000536.1:0-1348 GCF_036763145.1 Desulfovibrio sp. 1188_IL3213
CGCAGCAGCCGCCCAGCACCTGCGCGCCCATATGGGCAAACGAGGCTGTTTTGCGGGCAAAGTCTTCGGGGCCTAACGGGAACACAGTTTGCGTTCCCCGCAGTTCGGGCAGGCCCGCATTGGGTTCGGCCATGACCGGGCAGGCGCACACGCCCAAAAGCTCGGCAACCACAGGCTCCATCTGCTCCGGGCCAAGGCTGCAGTTGGTCCCCACCACGTCCACACCCATGTTTTGCATGGTTTCGGCAAAAATGGCGGGGGTTGAGCCAGTAAGGCTCACGCCCTGCTCAAACGTCATGGAAACCATTACGGGCAGGTCACAGACCTGCCTGGCGGCCACTACGGCAGCCCTGGCTTCGGCCAGGTCGAACTGGGTTTCAATAAAAATAAGATCAGCGCCGCCGGCCACAAGCCCTCGGATCTGCTGGGCAAAAACATCAATAAGCTCGGCAGGCTCTACAGGCCCCAAAGGCTTGGCAAAGTGGCCGGTAGGCCCCACGTTGCCCGCCACGAAGACAGGGCGTCCCTCCGGGCGCGGCACATCGGCCGCAGCCGCGCGCGCCACCGAGGCCATGCGCTTGTTAAAAGAAAAAACATCAAGCCCTTTCGGCAGCTTGTAGGCATTGCCTCCGAATGTGCATGATGTAAGCAGGTCAACGCCCGCCTTGAGGTAGGACGCATGGATGCCCCGCAGGATGTCGGGATTTGCCATGCAAAATTCTTCCGGGCTTGTACCTGCGGGAAGACCGGAGGCCTGAAGCATGGTACCCATGGCGCCGTCAAGCAAAAGAGGGCGTCCCGAACCGAGCGCTTGTCTGAAAGTCATGAATGCCGCCACCTTGGCCGTCATAGTTTACTGGAAAAAGCAAGCCTTTCCCGGCTGCCGCGCAAAGCCCGTCTTTGCTTTCCAAGCGTAATGCCTGTATGGTATGCAAACGTTCCGGCAGCTGCGGGTTTTCCACAGGAGCGGAAGCCGCGGGCATGTTCATCAAAAAATGATGGCCTGCGCAACCAGCAAACTGTCCTGAAAATCCCGGTCCGAAAGGCCGGGCGCGACAAGCCCGCCGTAACGGCCGCACCTGCAATCAACGGACGGCTGTTCTTTGCCCCGATGAATAATATTGAAAAGAATAAACCAAAACTATAGCATACAGACATTGCAGCGCTTTTGAAAGCGCCAATGCCTGAGTATGGATAAAATGAAAAAAAATAGCAAGATAACCCCGAGCAAAACCAAGGCAGCAGCAGCGGCAAAAGGCAAAAAAACCGCGCTTCCGGTGGAGGTTGTCGCGCCTGAAGCCACTCCCCCGAAGCCTTCCGCCCCGGCAGGGGCAGCGGCCGGCAAGAC
>NZ_JBAIYR010000537.1:0-1347 GCF_036763145.1 Desulfovibrio sp. 1188_IL3213
TGGAGGTATGGCCGGGCATCTGGCCTCTGTGGCCCGTGAATACCGCTTGCCCGCGCTCTTCAGCCTGCCCGATGCCCGCCTTTTGCTCGACAATGCCGGGGAAGTCACGCTGGATGCGGCCCGTTGTGCCGTCTTTGCCGGGCGGCAACCACAGCTTGTATCCAGCGAGGCGGAGCCGCCCAACCTCATGGCCGGCAGCCCGGTGCATCAGCGCCTTCAGGCCATGAGTCAGCTTATGGTTCCCCTCAACCTGCTGCACCCGGACGCGCCGGAATTTGTGCCCGCGCAGTGCCGCACCCTGCACGACATCACCCGTTTCTGCCATGAAAAATCCGTTCGCCTCATGTTTGAAGAAGAGGAAGCGGGCGTCAACAGACGCATGGGCAAGCAGTTGCGCGCCGGGGCCAAGCTGCAATACTGGATTGTGGACATGGGTGGCGGTTTCAGTCGCCGAGTCCCCGGGCCTGTGGTGGATCTGGATCTCATTGCCAGTGCGCCCATGCTTGCCCTCTGGGACGGCATGGTGGCGGTGCCGTGGGCAGGGCCTCCGGCCACCAGCGCTTCGGGTTTCATGACTGTCATGCTTGAAAGTGCCATGAATCCGGAGCTTGAAAGCACGGCGCCAAATTCTATGGCAAACAAAAATTTCTTTATTATATCTGATAATTACATGGTATTGCAGGCCCGTTACGGCTACCATTTCTGCACGGTGGAATCTCTGGCGGGTGAGGAAAGCCACGAAAATTTCGTGAGCTTCCAGTTCAAGGGCGGGGCTGCCGATCGCAAACGGCGGCAGTTGCGCGCCCGCATGGTGGCGGATCTTCTGGAGCATCACGGCTTTCGCGCGGACGTGAAGGACGACTCGGTGTTTGCCGTGGCCGAAGGCTATGATGCTGCCGAAACCCTGATGCGTACCCGTCTGCTCGGCTATCTGCTTATCCACACACGCCAGGTTGATATGATCATGCTGGATACGGATCGGGCCAAGGCCCTCAAAGACAAGATGGCCGCGGATATGGACAGCCTGAAAGACAGGCCGCTGAAAGACGCTTCCAGTTAGAGCATTTTAACTTTGAAAAAGTGTAGATGCTCTAGAGCAGATTAACTTTGAGAATATACATTCTCAAAGTTTAAGGCACGCTCACTTCGGCGTTTAACCGCGCAGATAAACTGCGCTTACGCCTCCGTAGGAACGGCTGCATGAAAGTGCAGCGCGCCTCTCGGTAGTGTCCAGAATTTTTCGCACATTTTGTAGCTACCATGTGGTGTCAGGTCTGGCGCTGTCTTGAAGCTGGCGCGTGCTTTGCGAGCGGGACGCTAAGTGGCGATCCCGCGCTGCAATGCCCG
>NZ_JBAIYR010000538.1:0-1346 GCF_036763145.1 Desulfovibrio sp. 1188_IL3213
ATTCTCAAAGTTTAAGGCACGCTCACTTCGGCGTTTAACCGCGCAGATAAACTGCGCTTACGCCTCCGTAGCGAACGTCTGCTCACGCAGCCGCCAGAGCAATTTCAAAGTGAAATTGCTCTAAAAGCTGAGCGCTCAAACGCACAAGAGGCGCGCCATGAGGGCGGTTGCCCGCCATCCCACGGCGCGCCGTAAAAAAGGCGCTGTGTTTGTTCTGATGCCGCAGGCGATCAGAAACGGCCGCGCGGCTTGATGCGTGCGGCTTTGCCCTTGAGGGCGCGCAGGTAGTACAGACGGCTGCGGCGAACGCGGCCCTGGGTGACCACTTCAACGCGGTCGATAAAGGGCGAGTTGAGGGGGAAGATGCGCTCCACGCCCACGCCGTCAGAAATCTTGCGTACCGTGAAGGTGGCGCAGGTGGTGCCGCGTTTGACGCGGATGACGTTGCCCTGGAAAATCTGGATGCGCTGTTTTTCGCCTTCCACAATGCGCAGATGCACTTTCACCGTGTCGCCGGAGCGAAACGCGGGTACATCCATGCGCATGTTTTCCCGTTCAATCTTTTTGATGATATCCATCGTGAACTCCTTGCAAATCCGGGCGGATTGTTGCGTCGTTGCGTAGCGGCGCCGATGCGCTCAGGCCGCCGGTTTATCAGCAATAGTCGCCTAAAATTCTGTCTGCCAGAATGGCGGCGGCGCTGCGCACCGAAAGGTGATTGTAGCCCAAAAAACGTACAGGACGAAGCAGACCGTCACACTGTTCCAGCACTTCGGGGGCAAGCCCCCGTGCCGTGCCAAGGCAAAGCATGACCGGTCCTCGGCTGCACCATTGCCGCACTTGTTGAGGGGTCATGAGCGGTTCTGTGCGAGCCTGCTTTTTCCCCTTGCCGGGCCAGACGGCGGAGCTTGCCACCAGCCTGGGCCGTACACCGTGCCGTGCGGTCATATGCGCCACTGCTTCATCCAGGGAGGTCGCAGGACAAACCAGCCCGAGAGCCTGCGCCCGGTCGGCATTGCCTGAGCCGCCCGGACCCTGCGTCCAATGGCTCAAAATTTCATCCAGCACCCGCAACTGATCTTGCAAGGGGGTTACCACATGGAAAGAACCCATCGCATAGCTGCGGGAAATTCGGGCTATATCGTGTATGTCGAGATTTGTCAAAGAGGAAGCGCCGGATTTTTTTTCGCCGAGCATCACGGGATAGTGAACAAGGCAGAAAGAAAGATTGCGCCCCGGCCTTTCGCGCGGGATTTCGGCCAAGGTCTGCACGTCTTCACCGGTAAGCGGGGCCGTGTCGAGCAGGTCGGGCCGCATGTGCAGCGTTGTACGCACCGATTGCCGCC
>NZ_JBAIYR010000539.1:0-1341 GCF_036763145.1 Desulfovibrio sp. 1188_IL3213
GCCGCCAGATGCGAGTCTGTGCTCACGGCGCGGGCTGTGGGCAGACAGAAGTGCGCCCGCTCAAGCTGCGCGTGGCTTGCGAAAGCGGGCCGGTATTCCGTGATGCCGGGAATATCGAAAAGTCCCTCTTCCACAAGCTGGTCGCGCGTATAGAGCAGACGCTCCTCACGCTCCGGATGTGTGGCGGAGATGGCCCAGTCAAAGGCCGGGAAAAACACCACCCCCAGCCGTCTGGCGGCGCAAAGGGCCTCCCTTGCGTCCGCCTGCTCCAAAGAGTGTGCAGCCGGGCGCTGCCCGGCCCGCTGCTCAGTCATCGTTTTCGTCCAGAGCTTCGAAAATGTCCGCGCCGTAGCGGGCGTAGGTCACCATGCGGCCCATCTGGGCAAGGCCAAGGGAATAGGCGAGGTTGCTTTCCGCCACGGCCAGAAACAGCAGGCTGTCTTCGTCATACATGGCAAAAACGCCGCCGGGGCCGTCCTCTTTGCGGAAAGCCACGCAGTACATAAGCTCGGGATCACCCAGAATGCCCGCAGCCACATGGTTTGCGGGAGGTTCGGGCAAGGCGGACTCAAAGCCTGCGGCGCCGTTTTTGCGGGGAACGAAATTCAGTTTTGTGCCTTCAACAAAGAGGTCGTAGTATTCTTGCATGGCATTCTCCCGGGCTGGTTTTCAGGCGGTTTATGGGTTGGGGTCCGTATGGCGCGGGGAAACAGCCCCGGCGCATCTGCCCGGCGTTGTCGGAAAGTGCTGCGCCATGTTTCTTTGTTTTTGCAGGGCCGTGATTCCGGGCCTTGCGCAGTGTACGGAAACATACATAAGCTTTACGGGAATGAGCTGACGCAGGCAGAACGCAAACAGTGCGCGCGTATTCCTTTGAGCGGTGATGCTCGCAAAGGCAAAAGCCTAGTCGAGGCCTCGCCCCCGTTTGCGCAGGTATGCCTCAATGGCCGAACGGCACTGCAGGACCACGTCTTCGGGCGGTTGCGAGGCATCAATGATGGCGAAGCGTTCCGGCTCTTCATCGGCCAGGGCGCGATAGCCCCGGCGCACACGCTCATGAAAATCCAGGCTTTCGCTGTCAAAGCGGCCTTCGGCAATGACCATTCCGGCGGAGCGGTTGCGCTCGCCGGCGCGTTCCAGCCCGCAGCGCACGGGCAGGTCCAGCAGCAGGGTGAGATCAGGTTCCAGCCCACCCGTGGCCGCCGTATTGAGGCTTGAGTTTGATCTCGCGCTGTGCATTAAGATATGCCGCGTATGTGGCGTTGCTTTTACGTGCCAGTGCAAGATACGTCACTGTTTCCGCAAGCGGAATGAAGCCTTCGGGCATGCCCACAAATTCCA
>NZ_JBAIYR010000540.1:0-1341 GCF_036763145.1 Desulfovibrio sp. 1188_IL3213
GCGCCCTGGTGGGGGTGTCTGGCGGCATGAAGCGCAGGTCATCGCCCACCTTGACGCTGCCGGAAATGACTGTGCCCGTGATGACCGTGCCGTAGCCTTTCATGCTGAAGACGCGGTCCACCGGCTGGCGGAAGATGTCAACGCGCCGCCGGGCGGGAAGATCGGCGGCCAGTTGAAAAATATGGGAGCGCAGGGCGTTCACCCCTTCGCCCGTGGCCGACGAGACTGGAAAAACAGGCGCACCCTCAAGGAAGGTTCCGGCCAGAAAGCCGCGCACGTCTTCAGTGACCATTTCCAGCCAGTCCGCGTCCACCATGTCCGTCTTGGTCAGGGCCACAAAGCCGTTCCGGATGCCGAGCAAAGAGCATATTTCAAGGTGCTCGCGGGTCTGGGGCATGACGCCCTCGTCCGCCGCGATGACCAGCATCACGAAGTCCACCCCCGCAGCCCCGGCCACCATGTTTTTTACGAAACGCTCGTGGCCCGGCACGTCCACAATGCCCAGACGCTCGCCGCCGGGCATGTCCACCCAGGCGAAGCCCAGCTCAATGGTGATGCCGCGGCGCTTTTCCTCTTCCAGCCGGTCGCAGTTGATGCCCGTGAGCGCCCGTACCAAAGAGGTTTTACCGTGGTCGATATGTCCGGCTGTGCCCAGCACTACAGCCATGTGATACCCCCTGAAGTTATTGGCTTCAGGATAGCATGCGGCAACGGGCCTTTGCAAATGCGGCGGAGTCTGTTTTTGCGTGGGGCAGGGGCGGCGCGGACTGCGGCAGAGTGCCTGTTTGCGCAAATCCCCGGAGCAATTTCAGCTTGAGGCTGTTCTGGAATTTGGCATGCGCGCGACCGTCAGCGGGGAGTGGCGCGATGTGTCGGGCCTGTTGTGAGTCGCAGACGCCACATGATTTATTGAAAATGCATGACGACGAAAAAGTTAGAGCAATTTCACTTTGAAATTGCTCTGGCGGCTGCGTGAGCAGACGTTCGCTACGGAAGCGTAAGCGCAGTTTATCTGCGCGGTTAAACGCCGAAGTGAGCGTGCCTTAAACTTTGAGAATGTATATTCTCAAAGTTAATCTGCTCTAGCGGAGATTGAAGTCAAAAGGCAGCAAGACCAGAGTGCGGACGGCTTTCCCGGCCTTGGTTCCGGGGCGGAAGCGCATGCGGCGGGCGGCGTCCAGGGCTGCTTCTTCAAAATAGCCCTGAGGATTGGCGCTGTGGATGCTGCACTGGCCAGGCTGCCCGCTGGTTTCCACCACCATGCGCACAATGACGCGCCCTTCCACCCTGCGGCTGCGGGCGGAGGAAGGATAGTCCGGTTTGACCCCCCTGGTGACGGCC
>NZ_JBAIYR010000541.1:0-1336 GCF_036763145.1 Desulfovibrio sp. 1188_IL3213
ACTCGCCCATGCAAGCGCGGGGCGTGCATAAATGGCCTGCGGGCGGCAGGGCGCATTTGCCTTGAACCTGTGCTGGCGGACTGTGCGAAAGCGTTTTTTTATGTACTGATGTATGCGTGCAAACGCAGCCCCAATGTGACGGCAAGCGCGGCCTGGATGCGCCTGCTCAACGACAACTGGCAGGGCGATTCCAGCCAGCCCGCGAACTTTCTTGACAACTTTGACCTTGTTGCGCTTACGGTGCCGGTCACCCTTGACGGCCTGAAGATCACGCCCTGGGCCATGGCCGGGGGCATGGGACCCAACAGCCTTATGCCCGCTACGGTTACCGGCATGCCCGGCGGCAGCAAAAAATTCACGCTCAACAACCCCCTGGCAAGCACCCAGGGCATTGACGGCCTGCAGCTGCGCGACGGCCTGTACCCGGCAGCATTCAGCACAAAACGCACCGGTTCGTCCATCTGGAACGATGACTACAGCACCCTTTACTGGGGTGGCATCACCGGGGACTGGACCGCCCTTGACCCCTTCCGCCTGCGCGCCGACTTTGTTTACGGCGGCGTCAAGCGTGAGCATGAGTATCTCAACCGTCAGGGCTGGTACGGTATGCTGGTCATGGAATACGCCCTGGACTGGGGCCTGCCCGGCGTCTACGGCTGGTACTTCAGCGGCGATGACGACAACCCCCATAACGGCTCGGAACGTCTGCCCTATATCGCCACCACCAACAACCTGCACAATTCGCTTTCCACCTTCGGTTACCGGGGCAATCCGTCCATGGGCGGAGCCAAGGGCGTGCTCGGAACCAACCCGAGCGGAACCTGGGGCGTGGGCGCGCGCCTGAAGGATCTGAGCTTTCTTGACAATCTCAGTCATACCCTGCGCCTGAACTATTTCGGCGGAACCAACAGCCCCGAAATGGCAAAGTATATCACGGGCCGCAAGGCAGAAGACGGCGCTGGCCGCCAGGTTTATCGCAACAATACGGACTTCAACTCCTTCGGCACGTATCTGACCACCGAAGACACCGGGATGGAAATCAACCTGGACAGCACGTTCAAGGCTTCTGAAAATCTGAACTTCTTCCTGGGCTTGGGCTACATACACCTTTGGCTTGATAAGGACGTATGGGGACGGTATCAAAACACCTCCGGCGACAGCCTCAATGTTGCCGATGCCTGGAAGGCGTCCCTCACGGTGGTTTATTCCTTCTAGAGCAATTTCACTTTGAAATTGCTCTGGCGACTGCGCGAGCAGACGCCCGCCGCGAAGGCGTAAGCGCAATTTATTTGCGCGGTTAAACGCCGAAGCGAGCGTGTTTTAAACTTTGAAAATG
>NZ_JBAIYR010000542.1:0-1333 GCF_036763145.1 Desulfovibrio sp. 1188_IL3213
AGACCCTTGGCCTGCACACCAGACGGCGCTGACAACAGCGTGACCTGCATGCCGACGACATCCGGTAGCGCCCCGGCCTGTGCAGCCTCGCATGGGGCGGACGCTGTTACAGCCTCGCCCGTGCCTGTAAGGGTTACGGCAGCTGTGGTCTGATACACGGTGCCGTCGGCATCTTTGGCCTGGGTATAGGCGGGCACAATAGAGCCGGGGCGACCTGTGACCGTAATTGTGCCTGTAGCTTTGGTGGCCGCGCGGCGCGTAATGCCGCGCAGGGCGCAATGTTGCTCCAGATATTCCGGGTCTGCGGTGTCAGGGATGATCTGGCGCACTATCCATGCCTGATGATCGTACAAGCCCTCGGCGGCGCTGGCTGTGCCAGTGGCGCGTATATAATTGTCGCTGTCCGCATCAGTATGGGCGGCAGGGTCAAGGTTGCGCATGTCGCGCAGCATGCGGGTACGGATGCTATCAAAGCTGGGAATGGTGTACGGCATGCCTAGCCCCCTACCTGCACAAAATGCTCAAATGTATACGGCGTACCCGTGGCGTCCACCACCTCAACAAGCATCAGGCAGCGCCCGTCATGCGGCTGCTGCGTTGTGACCGTGACAGAGCGGGCGCGGCCTTCCCGTATAAGCTGCTCAAGGGCTTGTTCTGCATATTGCCGGGCAAGTAGCTGGATGCGTGGCACGTCTTTTTCGCGCTGCAACTCGTGCAGGCGGCTGCCAAGCGTTGTGTCGGCCCACCATGTGCCGAGCGGCGTGCAAAGGCGCAGGTAGACCGCATTGCCAAGATGGCTGATGCGGCTGCCTGTGTAATCGCCTGTTGTGGGGTTAATTTGCGCGTCCATCGTTGTCTCCGTGCGTCTTGTGTAACAAGACGGCGGACAGAAAAAAGACTGGCGCACGTCAGCGGTTGGCTATTGGGGCTGGCCTGTACTGCCGCTGCCCGTCTGCACGCCCGTGTGGGAGTGCTGGGTGAGGCTGATGCCGCCCGCAGTGTGGTCGCCGGTGGATGTCATGCTGCCGCTCTGGGCAATGTCGCCCGTGATTTTGACATTGGCGGTCATTGCAACAGTGTCGCCCTTTTCGCCTGTGGCCGTCAGGTTGCCGGTGACAGTTGTTTGCGGAGTGTCAATTATGACACCGTTTCCCGCTGTAATTTTGGCATGGTTTTTAACATTGATATTGAGATTATCGCAGTCTATTTCGACTATGCGCCCGGCTTTGATATGGACGTACGCGCCCTCCTGACTGTACATGCGGGCCTCACCGGGGGCGACCTTGAGGCGATACGCGCCGTGCTCGGTGGCAATGACCACGCTGGCGCTGCT
>NZ_JBAIYR010000543.1:0-1330 GCF_036763145.1 Desulfovibrio sp. 1188_IL3213
ATTGCTCTGGCGACTGCGCGAGCAGGCGCCCGCCGCGAAGGCGTAAGCGCAATTTATTTGCGCGGTTAAACGCCGAAGCGAGCGTGTTTTAAACTTTGAAAATGTACATTTTCAAAGTTAATCTGCTTTAGCCCGTTGAGCGCGCCGGCTGCGTGGGCTTGTGTGCATCGGCTGCGTGGAATTATGCGCGCCAGTGGCGTGAGCCAGCGGGCGAAGCTGGCAAGCCTCCGCTATGCGGTTTGGCTGATTGGGCTCCGCCCGCATGGCGGGTGCGTGCCGTGCCACGGCTTTGTGCCGCGCGGCATCCGGCTCGACGGCTTTTTTACAGTGGAAAGCGAAAGCCATGTCGTTTACAGTCTGGAAAAACCACAGACTGGTTCTTGTCACCTGTTAACGCCATTGCTGCGGCTGCGGGCCTTTGGGCCATGCCGCGCATGATGGGCCGTGTAAAATTATGAGCAGCCTCAGCTTTGCCACATTGATGACCGTTCTGGACGTTCTGCCCAATGCCGTCTTTATCAAAGATGCCGACCTGCGTTTTACGTTCATCAACAGGGCGTATGAAAAAATGTTTGGCGTGGACAGAAAGGGCGTGCTGGGCAAAACCGTTCTGGATCTTGAGTACCTGCCCAAAAAAGACAGGGAAAAGTACCAGGCTGAAGACGGAGAGATGGTTCTTCAGCAAGAGGTGAGTCACCACGTGGTCGACTATACGTTTGCGGACGGCAATGAGCACACCTGCCTGTACTGGAGCAGCGGCTTTAAAGACGAAAGCGGCGTGTGTGGCCTTTTGGGTGTTATTGTGGATATTGCGGAACAGAGCCACACCATAGGCACGTTGCGCAACCAGCTTGATTCAATGATTAACAGGGTCAGGCAGGCTGACGAGAGCAGCCTGACAGACGCGCTTACCGGTCTGTATACCCGAAAATATCTCGACATGGTGCTGGAAAAATACACCCGGCTGGAAAAAAAACTTTTTTGCTGCATCATGATGGATGTGGACCATTTCAAGCAGATCAACGACAGTTTCGGCCACCTTGTGGGCGACAGTGTGCTGAAAGACGTGGCGCAGGTTGCTCGGGGCTGCATGCGTGAAATGGACACGGTATGCCGCTACGGCGGCGAGGAATTTGTGGTGCTGATGCCGGGCAGCCTTCTGGAACAGGCTGAGCAGGCTGCGGAAAGGATTCGCAGGGCTGTTTCCGGCGCCGTACGCGGGCCTGACGGCCAGCCCGTAACCGTCAGCCTCGGCTGCAGCGAATATGAAAAGCATGAAGACGCCCTGCGGGTTCTGCACCGGGCGGACAAGGCCCTGTATGGGGCCAAG
>NZ_JBAIYR010000544.1:0-1329 GCF_036763145.1 Desulfovibrio sp. 1188_IL3213
TCCGGCGTCATCCGGCGTCATCCGGCGTCATCCGGCGTTCAGACTTCCATACACTCTTCGGCGCGTACCCCTCAGACCCCGCCGCGAAGGCCGTTGCCCGCAATGAGGGCGTCGTCCGCCATGCGTCGTTCAGACGCCCTCCGCCCGTCGCGGTCGTTCTGTCCCCAAGCCTCCATCCGAGCGTTTTTTTGTAGCGCGCGAGACGCATGACGCCACCAACAAAGAATTGTTGTGGCCGGGGGTGGCAAGCCGGTTTACGGCCGAATTTGCGGCATGAGAAAACGCTGGTGTCCTGAACGTTCTGGAGTTTCTTATTTTATATTTGGGAATTATGTCACATGTTGCTTGAAGGCAGGGGGGCGCTGTGCTAACTTGACGCTGTGGTTCATATTGCCGAGCGTCCTGTCAGGCTTTTTCGCTGTTGCATATGGCGTGCTGCCTGTGTTACCGCTGTGTAACAATACCGCCAATGGGCGTAACTGCCCGGCGCGACATATTTTTGCGCTCACGGTCCGGCGGCCATGCCGCCGGCGGCACAGGTTCCCAGGTTAGTAAAACCGGGGCTTTGTCATGAGTTCTGGAGCCGTCATGCCACTCTCACGCCTTTTGGGCTTTTTTTCGCGGACCGCCCGGCGGGCCGCAGCCGGAGCCTCGGCTTCAGACAGCGATGCCGAACGCTTCTTTGCCCTGCGGCATCATTCCTTCAAGCTTTTTCTCACGGCATGGAACACTTTTCAGGAAACCATGACCGCCCTTGAGTACACCCTGTGCTGTGACCATCCCTTTGGGCTTTACAGGGTGCGCGCCCTATGTACCAGCATGGCGACACAGGCGTTTCAGTGCATCAAGCAGCTGGAGCGGCTCGATCCCGCCCCCTGCGAAGCCCTGTACGCGCGGTTTGCCGAATTGCAAAACATGGTGGCGGACGACGTTTACGAACCGGAATCCTGCCTTCTGGGGCCTCTTGTGCTGCCGCTTGGGCCGGACGAAACGGATATGGAGGCTCTCAGCGGGCAGGGGCGGTCTCCGCTGGTTGATCCTGTGACCCTGCGGCTCGAAGATGTGCGCCGCCGTCTGCCCGATCTGGTTCCCAGGGGCTTTGTGGTCACTGCCGTGGGCTGCCAGCATTTTTTCCAGAGCGGCGAACTGCAGAGCGAGATCAACCGGCGCATACAGGCTGCCGGGGGCCTTGCCCCCAAACATCTTGCCAAGCTTTCGCGCAGCCTCGGCCAGTTGGTGGAAGATACCCCCATGCCTCAGGATCTGGCGGCGGAAATTCTGGCCGCTGTTGCCCGTTTGCGTGCCTCCTGTCCGCAGGGCATGCGGCTT
>NZ_JBAIYR010000545.1:0-1329 GCF_036763145.1 Desulfovibrio sp. 1188_IL3213
AGCGCAACGAACAAAAAACGCCCCAAAAATCAAGGGGCGTTATGTTGTTGCTGAACCCTAGTAGCGGGGCTGGCGAGGAGCCCTGGGTTTGGCTTCGTTGACGCGAAGCGTGCGACCGCCGAAGCTGCCCTGCCCCAGAAACGCAGGATGCGGCCCCAGATACGGCCCCAGATATTGGGCAGGGCCGTGCAGGGCACAATGATGCCGGGCTTGAGTCTGCGCAGGGTTACAGCCAGCTGCAGAAAAAAAACGGGCGACACGCGGCGTCCGCTGCCGAGATGGTGCAGTTCTATGCCTGCCTCGCGGGCGGCTGCGTCCAGGTCTGTGGGGCCGGTCAGGGTAAGCATGACCGGAGCGAATTTTTGCCTGTCCAGGCGGCGGGCCAGTTCCAGAGTCTGGCGCTGTGTGCCGCCGTAGCAAAGATCCTCCATCAGAAAAAGAACGCGCAACGGTGTGGACATGATTCTCCTTAGTACAGGCTCAGAACGGCGGACAAACCCGCCCCTTCGCCGCATGCCGCCGCAAAGGGAACGAACTGCGCCGCCCCCATGAACGGCTGGTCAATCTTATGCATTCCAACGCCATTTGCAAGAGCGCGCCTTTGGGGCATTCCCGCAACGGCTTCGCATGCCTCCCGGACCATTGTCCGGCGAACCCTCGCGGCCACTTTTGCGCTCCGCGCAACGTGGTCCCACCCTCACATGGTTTGCCCTCAAAAAAACAGCACTGTTTTATCGCCATGCCGTTGACGGGACAGGTGCGGCTTTTCTGTTTACCGGTGTTCCGTCACGCCTCGGCGGTACGGAAAAATCGCATGCGGGCTGCCCCGCACCTGCGTCAGCCTTCAGCCAGTGCGCCCATGCAAGGTCCGCACTAGTTCCTGCCAATGCCGCCTGTGCAAGGCAACTCACGGCAATTCCCGGCAGACCACACCAAACAGCCACAGCAGCAAGTCAACATGGTCGCACATTGCCTTGCGCCGCGCTTGCGCTTACTATGTCCCGATGACCAACATGCCAGCCGCACACCCCGATACCGGACACGACCTTTACGTCATTGTCAGCCTTGATGTGGAAGAAGAGGGCCTGTTTTCAGGCAATTATGCCGCCAGCGGCTGCGGCGTGCGCAATGTCGCCCTGCTGCCGCGCCTGGCCCCGCTGACACAAGACCTGGGTTTTCCCCTCACCCTGTTTTGCGCGCATACCGTTTTTTCCAGCCCGGAGGCAAGGCCGCATCTGGCCTGGATGCGTGACCACTGCCAGGCCGAAATCGCGGCCCACCTGCACCACTGGAGCACTGCGTCGCTGACGGACGGTGAAGGCAGTGACG
>NZ_JBAIYR010000546.1:0-1321 GCF_036763145.1 Desulfovibrio sp. 1188_IL3213
GAGGCGGCGGCAGAGGCAGACGCCCAAACCACCGTCAGTCCGCACGTCCGCCGGCAGCCTTTCAGTGGCAACGGGCTTAAACGCCTGGGCTGCTGGGCGTGCAGCCGCAAAGGACTGCTGACCCTGGCCCTGATCCTGAACCTGCTGCCCCTGCTCTGGTTCAAGTATTCATGGTTTTTCGCCCAGAACCTGGCCCTGCTCGTGGGTGCGGAGTGGAATTTCACCCCGCCGGGCCTGCCCCTCGGCATCTCTTTTTACACCTTTATCCAGATCGCCTGGCTCGTCAGCGTATACCGGCGGCAGGTAATGCCTCAGGGCTTTTCGCGTCACGCGCTTTTTTCGGCCTGTTTTCCCTACGTCATTTCCGGCCCCATCGTGCGCTACGAACAGATGGGACCGCAGCTTGACGAACTTTCCGGCTCCACCTCCGAAGGTCTGGCCCAGGGGTTCACCCTTTTCACCATCGGGCTTGCCAAAAAAGTGCTGCTGGCCGACAGCCTGGCCGTGTACGCCAACGCCGTATTCAACGCGGCGGAAAAAGCCTTTCCCATAAGCGGAGCCGAAGCCTGGCTGGGTTCTTTCTGCTATACTTTTCAGCTTTACTTCGACTTTTCCGGCTATACGGACATGGCTATCGGCCTTGGGCTCATGCTGGGCCTGCGGCTGCCGGAAAACTTTGATTCCCCTTACAAGGCAACAGGCATTGTTGACTTCTGGCGGCGCTGGCACATCACCCTGAGTTCCTGGCTGCGGGACTTTCTGTACATCCCCCTGGGCGGCAACCGCAAAGGGCGGCTCATGCAGTACCGCAACCTCTTTCTCACCATGCTCATAGGCGGAGCCTGGCACGGCGCTGGCTGGACATTCATCATATGGGGCGCGCTGCACGGGGCCATGCTGAGCATCAACCACTTTTTCCGCGCCTGCATCAAGGGCAGCCTGACGGAAAGGGTTCTCGCCACCCTGCCCTTGCGCATCTTCTTCATCTTTTTCACGTTCATGTGCATCAATCTTTGCTGGGTGGTCTTTCGCACGGTGAGCCTCGACGGGGCTGTAACCATGTATGGAGCCATGTTCGCCGGGCCTTTCACGGCTGAAGCAGCCGGGCGGATTGCGGACCATGCCGGCCTTTCGGCAGTGGGCGCACTGGCTGCCAACTGGCTGCCCAACAACTATTTTCAGGGCTGGATGCCCTTTGCGCTGCTCGGCATCAGCCTTGTTCTTGTGTGGCTCCTTCTGCTCCACGTTTTCCACCACAAAGGGCTGTCCCCTGAGGGCGTCCTCAAGGGCCTGCCCCTCCCGGGCATTGCCGATAACGGCC
>NZ_JBAIYR010000547.1:0-1315 GCF_036763145.1 Desulfovibrio sp. 1188_IL3213
ACATTCTCAAAGTTTAAGGCACGCTCACTTCGGCGTTTAACCGCGCAGATAAACTGCGCTTACGCCTCCGTAGCGAACGTCTGCTCACGCAGCCGCCAGAGCAATTTCAAAGTGAAATTGCTCTAAAAGAAGAAAAACCACTGGTCAACCACGGCCACCATAGGCATGGCAAAGAGCAGGCTGTCTGCCCTGTCCAGCACGCCGCCGTGTCCCGGCAGCAGATGGCCGGAGTCCTTTACGTTGACCGAACGCTTGAGGGCCGACTCGAACAGGTCGCCCACCTGGGCAAAGGCGTTGACGGCAATGCCCAGCAGGGCAAAGGACAACCAGCCCGTCTTGCCGTAAAGCTCGCCGTAAATGGCGCAAAAAATCACGCAGGCCACCAGGCTGCCCACGGCGCCTTCAGAGCTTTTTTTGGGGCTGACGCGGGGCCACAGCTTGTGATGTCCGAAGCGCGTACCCACAAAATAGGCGGCAGTATCGGAAATAGCCACGGCGGCAATGACGAAGATGAGCTTGGTGGTGGAAAGATAGGTGGCCGGCAGGAGCAGCAGAGGCACATAGGCCAGTCCGGCCATGAAAATGCCGCTGGAAACAAAGGCGTTGTCTTCCTCAACAACGTCCCAGCGGAAAAGAAAGCTCATGGCCGAAAGAACAAAACCCGCGCCGAGGCACACCAGGGCGTCCTGCGGGCGGTTCATCCAGGTGAGGCAAAGCATGCCCCAGCCCAGGGCGATGGCGCACACGCGGCTGGGAATACGGTCCCCGGGACCCCAGAAAAGAGAATAGAATTCCCACAGCCCCAGGGCCGATACCAGCAGAATGACAAACAGCAGGGGCCAGCCCCGCAGCCAGAGCACCAGCAACAGCACTGCGGCCAGCAATACGCCGGTTATGATGCGGCGGATGTCGATGGGATTGGCGGTGGGTTCAATGGGCATCTATTTGCTCCTGTGTTTTGCCAAAGCGGCGCGACCGCGCGGCGTAAGCTTCCAGTGCCAGGCGCAACTGCGCGGCGTCAAAATCGGGCCATGCCACCTGGGTAAAGTACAGTTCACTGTAAGCGCACTGGTACAGCAGGTAATTGCTCAGGCGCTGCTCGCCGCTGGTACGGATGAGCAGGTCCGGGTCGGGCTGACCTGCGGTATAAAGGCGCTGTGCCAGGCTTTCTTCAGTGATGTCTTCGGGCCGTGCGCCGTCATGCAGAAAAGATTGCATGGCGCGCACCAGCTCGGCCCGCGAGCCATAGTTGAGAGCCAGGTTCAAAACCATATGCGCGCCGTCGGCCGTGCGCTTTATGGCGTGGCGCAGGGCC
>NZ_JBAIYR010000548.1:0-1313 GCF_036763145.1 Desulfovibrio sp. 1188_IL3213
CACGATCTGGACGTGCGGCAGGAAGCTGTGTGGCTGCGCGAAAACCTTGACGTCCCCCCCGAGGCTCTGGTGCGCCTTATGACAATCAACGGCGCCGCAGCCCTCAACCTGCTCCCCAGTGGCGCAGGCCGCCTGGAGCCGGGCAGCCCGGCAGCTTTCTGCGTTTTGCCAGAGTCTCTCGTCTATTAGACAGTGTCGTCACGAGATGAATTTCCTTGGTATATCAAGGAGAACGAGCCTTTTATGCAGAGAGTGTACTCTTATGGTACTCGACCGGAATAAAAGGCGAAGTTCGACGCAGAGATACCGGGAAAGGCGCTCGTGACGACACTGTCTAGAGCATTTTACCTTTGAAAAAATGTAAATGCTCTAACGCGGCATGAAAGTGCAGCGCGCCACAATCGGCCCTGCCGGTCGTCCGCGCCGACAGACAGGCAGCGCCCCCGGCGACAGCCGGCACTTTATACCAATAAAATTATTGTCATGCGCAAGTCTAACTGGCAGTATTTGCCTACACCAATTCTGCTTGTCTGGAATACCAAGGGACCACTGCCCCCGCTGTGATCCCGGCGGCATCTGCCGTCTGCTATCAACCTGCGCCAAGAAGGAAATCATGACCGAGGAATTACTGGACTGGAAGGACGCCATGAGCCGTGTGCTCAACAAGCGCGACCTTTACGTCAAGCTGCTGGGCAAATTTATTGAAACGGAACGCGACACTCCCGACAAGGTGGCTGTGGCCCTCAAGAACGGCAAGACCGACGAGGCCAGAGATCTGGTACACAGCACCAAGGGCGCTGCGGCCAATCTGGGGGCCAAGGCGCTGGCCGCCGCCGCGCTGGAACTGGAGATGGCAATCAGGGCCGGGGCAGACACAGGCCGCGCACTCAGCCATTTCAGCACCACCGTTATGGAAACCCTGGTGACCATGCACGCCTTCAAAACCCAGTAGTTCCGAAGTTTTCATTCAGCCGAAAATGCGATTTTCGGCTGAATCCACGCCATTGTGGCGCGCTGCACTTTCGTGCAGCGTTAGAGCAATTTCACTTTGAAATCGCTCGGACGGCTGCGTGAGCAGACGTTCGCTACGGAGGCGTAAGCACAGTTTATCTGCGCGGTTAAACGCCGAAGTGAGCGTGCCTTAAACTTTGAGAATGTATATTCTCAAAGTTAATCTGCTCTAGGAAGTGTCGTCACGAGATGAATTTCCTTGGTATATCAAGGAGAACGAGCCTTTTATGCAGCGAGTGTACTCTTATGGTACTCGACCGGAATAAAAGACGAAGTTCGACGCAGAGATACCGGGAAAGGCG
>NZ_JBAIYR010000549.1:0-1312 GCF_036763145.1 Desulfovibrio sp. 1188_IL3213
CTTGCGCTGCAAAAGCCCTACAGCAGGGCGAATCTCGCTGCTGCATGCGCAACTGCACCTGCCTTTGCCCCGCAGGACAACCGCGCAAATAAATTGCGCTTGCATCTTTGCGGCGGGCGTCTGCTCACGCAGCCGCCAGAGCAATTTCAAAGTGGAATTGCTCTAACAAACTGCATCGCGCCGTGCGCCTCATCTGCATTCCACCACGCACGCCTCCGAAAACACTCCTTCCGTCCAGCCCCTCCCCTGCCAGATCCACCGCCTTGCCGCATGCCGCAGCAGAGTTGGCGCTTGCCAGCCTTTAGGCAGGCGTATGACTCGCTTGCCAAGGGGGGAAAGTTGGTTGACTTTGCAATACCCGCCTTCGTGTAGAGCTCCCTGCCAGAACGACACCACAGAAAAAACGTGTTTAAAAGAATTTTGAGAGTGCTTTGCTCAGTGTATACGTTGAACCTTCTTGATGTGCTTAAGACTTCTATGGCAAGCTGGCGTACCCTTGTGGGCCACGTAGTGATGTAAATCAAGCGCGACTACCTATGGGAAAGATCTGATTTTTCGTAACCTATTAGCAATGGAGGAATATGTGCCATTCGTAAATATTAAAGTAACTGGCGGAAAGGAAGCCCCAACCAGTGCGCAAAAAGCTGAAATTATCAGCGGAGTCACAGAGCTTCTGGCTCGTGTTCTTGGTAAAAATCCTGCGACTACAATGGTGATTATTGATGAAATAGAAACTGACAACTGGGGTATTGGCGGGCAGAGCGTCACGCAGCGCAGAAAACAGGCAACCTAATCTGAGGCTTTGAGCGTAGGCATATCTGGTCCAGAAGGGCCGCGTCTGTTCTGTTTGCGTATTGCTATGCAAAACAGTGACTGTCTATTATGTGATTTTATATCCAGTGATCTCTGTGATCTGATGTCTCTTTGACTAGCCACACAACTTTTTTTTTATGAGTTAGATGGAGAGATGTACCATGCCATGATGGCAACCAGAAGAGATGCTAAGAGAGGCATTTTTCTGTAAGCGAATATCCACGGGCGACCAAGCACTGCCATTGGCAATTCCGATATGTCCGGGGTTCCTAAAAACGGATTGGCAACGTCGCTTGAGGCTGCCCATAGAGCCGTATCCCAAGCCGGAAGCTACGTGTTGAAAATAACACAAAAGCGGGGTTTTTATCCCGCTTTTTTGTAACTAGAAAACCCCCCGCTAGGCGGGGGGTTCTAAAAAGCTTATAGCTTTGCCCAAGTGAGTAAAACTCCTTTTGATTTGTTAAAAAATCTCGCGGTCTGGCAACTGCGAGTCAACAAA
>NZ_JBAIYR010000550.1:0-1311 GCF_036763145.1 Desulfovibrio sp. 1188_IL3213
TCTGGCGGCCTTTTGTGCCGCACGGCACCTCAAGGACGAGCAGTCCGCTGCCTTGTGCCGCCAGATTTCCGACCCGGAAGAAACCACGCACCCCCGCGAAGAAAGCCGCCCCTGTCTGGCGCTGGACGCCGAGGCGCTGAACAGCCTTCCTCCTGCCGGGCGCGCCTTTACTGCCGGGGAGATGTCCGCGCCTCTGGGCGAGGCATTTCATGCCCGCGAAAGCCTGCGCCGCTGGACAGTAAAAGAAGCCCTGCTCAAGGCTGCGGGGCTGGGCCTCAGCCGGGATCCCTACCTTGTGCACAGTGGCCGTTACGGCCAGCGTCAGGGACAGTCGCAATTTTATCACAAGGCCGACACGTTCCATTTTGCCGGCGAGGGGCATGCGGAAGCCGCGCCTCCCTACAGGCACATCAACTGGCAACTTGTACCCTGTGCGGGACATTGGGTCTGTGTGGCGGCCCCGGCACAGCCCGGCCGTTTACTGTCCGTAGCCAGACGTCCCCTGCGCGCGCACTGGCCCGCCATTCTTGCGGAACTGCCCAAAACGTAAGCCGCCCCGGCGGGCAGATTCGGTTGCAAAACAGGCCGGGATACAAAGCAGGCCCGGCCACAAACCGTCCCGGCCGGCCGCACCGGCAATCCTTTCCTTGCAAGGCGGGACAATTTGCGGCACTCTCCGCCCATGCCGCGTTTTCATATAGTCTCGCTCTTTCCCGAATTTTTCGGTTCGCCTCTGTCGACGGCCCTTATGGGGCGCGCGCGCGAGGCGGGCCTTGTGGATTTTTCTTTTCATGATCCGCGCGATTTCAGCACCAGCAAGCATCGCCATGTGGACGACCGCCCCTATGGCGGCGGGCCCGGCATGGTCATGCAGGGCGAACCCCTGGCCGGGGCGCTGCGCTCCATTGAAAAGCCCGGGCGCATTCTGCTCATGGCCCCCGGCGGCCGCCCTTTCACCCAGAATATGGCACGGCAGATCGCTGAAGAAGAGGACCTGACCATCGTCTGCGGACGCTATGAAGGCATTGATGCCCGTCTGCTGGACATTTTTCCCATTGAGCCAACAAGCGTTGGCGATGTGGTGCTCAATGGCGGCGAAACGGCGGCCCTGGCCGTTGTGGAGGCCGTCTCGCGCCTGATGCCCGGCTTTATGGGCAAAGAGGAATCCGGAGAGGACGAAAGTTTTTCAAACGGCCTGCTGGAATATCCGCACTATACCCGACCAGAAACACTGGAGGGGCTGCCCGTTCCCCCGGTGCTGCTTGGCGGCGACCATGCCCGCATAGCGCAATGGCGGCGGCGGCAATCGGT
>NZ_JBAIYR010000551.1:0-1295 GCF_036763145.1 Desulfovibrio sp. 1188_IL3213
CCTCCAGGCCGCGCCGGCCCGCACATTGAACATGCGGCGGGTCGGCTTGCGGGAGCAGGGCCATACGTGCTATAAGGGTGTGGGCGGTGTGCATGCGCTGCCCACACCCTGTTTTTGAGCCACGCAAAATTCAACGTCAGCGCCGCACAGGCGGCATCGGGAATCCGTATGGATCTGATTTCTGCACTGGAAGGCCTGGTCCCTGAGCTTGAAAAAGGTCTGGATCAGGCTTCTTCATTGGAAGGGCTTGAAGCCCTGCGGGTGGATTTTCTGGGCCGCAAGGGCAGAATTGCCCAGATCATGAGCCGCCTTCCCTCGCTCGCGCCGGAGCAGCGCCCCGCCGTCGGGCAAACAGCCAACAGCGTCAAGGAACGCTGCAATGCGCTGTTTGAATCCCGCAAGGCGGCGCTGGAAGCCGGGCGTGAGGCAGAAGCGCTCAAGCGCTTCGACCCCTCCGTGCCGGGACGCGCCCCCTGGAGCGGAACCCTGCACCCCACCACCCTTGTGATGGAAGAAATCTGCCAGATTTTTCAAGGGCTCGGCTTTGACGTCGCGTCAGGCCCTGAAGTGGAGCAGGACTACTACAACTTCGAAGCCCTCAACATGCCGCCCGAGCACCCTGCCCGCGACATGCAGGACACGCTTTACATCACCGACAAGGTGCTCATGCGCACCCATACCTCGCCCGTGCAGGCCCGCACCATGCTGCAGCGCAAGCCCCCGCTTGCCGTTGTGGTTCCCGGCAAGGTCTACCGGCGCGACAGCGACCTTACCCATACTCCCATGTTCCACCAGATCGAGGGGCTGATGGTTGGTCAGGGCATCAGCATGGCCCACCTGCGCGGCACGCTCACCACCTTTGTTCGCGCCGTTTTCGGCAGCGACACCCGCGTGCGCTTCAGGCCGAGCTTTTTTCCCTTTACCGAGCCTTCTGCCGAAGTGGACATGAGCTGCTGCATGTGCGGCGGCCAGGGCCATATCGGCGACAGCCCCTGCCGCGTGTGCAAAACCACGGGCTGGGTTGAAATTCTCGGCTGCGGCATGGTGGACCCGGCAGTGTTTGAAGCCGTGGGTTATGACTCCGATGTCAGCGGCTTTGCTTTCGGCATGGGCGTGGAACGTGTGACCATGCTCAAATACGGCATTGGCGACCTGCGCATGTTCTTCGAAAACGACGCGCGCTTTTTAAGCCAGTTCGCCCGCTGAGGGTAAAGCCGTGTTGCGTTTTGCCAGCCGCCTCCGCCGCTCCTGCCGCATTTGCGCTGCCCCCGGCATGCTGCGCCTGACCTTTGCCT
>NZ_JBAIYR010000552.1:0-1284 GCF_036763145.1 Desulfovibrio sp. 1188_IL3213
TGGCGGCTGCGTGAGCAGTCGCCCGCCGCAAAGATGCAAGCGCAGCTTCAGCCGTTACGACAAAGGAAGTTACGGATAAAGACAGCAGAGCTATTTACTTGCGCGGTTAAGCATCGAAGCGAGCGTGACTTAAACTTTGAGAATGTACATTCTCAAAGTTAATCTGCTCTAGACACTGTCTAAAGCGGTTAACTCATTTCATTCGCAAACGGCGCTAAACCATGCCCAGGGTCTGGAACAGCCAGACAAAGCCCGTGAGGGTAAGTATGCTCAGCCCGTTGCTGACCACAGCGGTGAGGGCGGCCTCTTCCGGCACGGCATTGTAAACCTGGGCCAGCACACTGACCAGCAGGGCCGTGGCCGTGGCGCTGATAAGCACGCCGATGGTCAGCCACAGGCCCGTAATGCCGAGCGCATACATGATCCCCCAGCACAGCAGAGGATGCAGCACAAGCTTGCACAGGGAAAACCATATCTGGCGCAGCAGCACTGCCCCCTGGGCGCGGCGTGTCGCCACGGCCAGTTTTTGCTGAAGATCCAGACCGAGAGCCAGCAGCATACAGGGGGCGGCCGTGTAGCCCACAAGGCTGATGGCGCGGTCCAGCGGTTCCCACAGGCCAAGCCCGGATACGGAAAGCGCGCCGCCCGCCAGCGTAGCCAGCAGGATGGGATTGCCCAGAATAAAGATGCGCGCCGCATTGCCCGCAAACACCAGCGGATTGACGCCTTTTCGGGCCAGAGAGCCGGACAGGATGTCCAGCCGGGTCTGCGCCATGATCATGACCACATTGGGCGTGAGTATGGCCAGCCCCGCCACCAGCATGGCCTCGCTGTTACCCGGCCAGAGATTTGACACAATGGGCAGCCCCACAAAGGCCGCATTGCAGGCCGAACAGGAAAGCCCGCTGATGACTGCCGGTCCCGCCCCGCGACGGCAAAACAGCCTGTCGCCCGCATAGCCGAGAATGTAGACAATGACCTGAGAGCCGATAACGGCCAGCCAGAAGCCGCCGCGAGCCAGGTCCTCAGGCGTCGCCCCGGCCAGCAGGTGAAAAACAAGCAGGGGCAGGGCCAGTTTGAGAACATAGACGCCAAGCACCGGCCCGGCGTTTTCCGGCAGCACATCGCGCGCCCTGAGCAGCACACCCAGGGCGATGATGCAGAACACCGGCACAACTGCAAAAAAAGCATGAAACATGACAATTCTCAAAAACGAAAAGGTGAAGAACAGAAAAAGCCGCGCACTGTCGCGCGGACGCATCATGACCCTGCGGCCCGCCGCTG
>NZ_JBAIYR010000553.1:0-1278 GCF_036763145.1 Desulfovibrio sp. 1188_IL3213
CACGGGATGGGCGGCCTGCGGCAAATAGGCCACTGCTTGCGCGCGCCGGCGGCGGTTCAGCCCGGAAAGATCCGTACCCTCATAAAGCACACGGCCGGATGTGGGGCGGTCAAGCCCGGCCACAATCCTGACAAGCGTGCTCTTGCCCGCTCCGTTAGGCCCGATGAAGGCCATGCAGCGCCCCGGCTCAAGGCGGAATGATATACCGTCCAGTATGGTTCTACCGGATCGTGCCGTCAGAGAAAGTTTGTCGGCCTCAAGCATGCGCCCTGGCCCCCCTGAAAAGGATGCACAAAAAAACCGGAACCCCGGTGAAGGCACAGACAATGCCTATGGGCAGCAGGGCCGGGTAGATGATGGTCTGGGCCACAAGGTCGGCCGCCAATAAAAAGCAGGCGCCGAACAGGGCTGAGCAGCCCAGCAGAAAAAAATGCCCGGCATGGGGAAAGGTCAGGCGCACCATGTGAGGAGCCACCAGGCCCACAAAGCCGATAACGCCGTAAAAGGCGGTGGCAAAGGCAGCCATAAGCGAGGCCATGAACAGGCTTGCGCAGCGCAGCCGCAGTACCGGCACGCCCAGAGCCGTGGCCTGGGCATCGCCCCAGCGCAGGGCGTCGTAATCAAGGTTGTGCCGCAGCGAAAAAACAAGGCCCGCCAGCAGTACAAGCCCGACCAGCGCGACTTCTCGCCAGCTTCCCCTGCTCAGGTCGCCAAAGCTCCAGAATACGGTGGCGGCCACCTGGCTGTCAGTGGCGAAATACTGCAATGACATGGTGGCGGCCCCAAAAAGAGTCGACAGGGCCACCCCCGCAAGAATAAGTCCCTGTGGCCCCATGCCCCGCATCATGCTGAAGGCCAGAATAAGCAGGGCCGCGGCAAATGAACCAGCCAGAGCGCCCAGGGCGACAATGCTCAGCCCGGCCAGGCCGCCTGCGGCGGGCAGGATAATCATGGAAAAGCTGGCGCCGAAGGCGGCCCCCTGTGAAAGACCGAGGGTAAAGGACGAAGCCAGCGGATTGTTGAGCACGTTTTGCAGCATGGTTCCGGTGAGGGCCAGCGACGCGCCCACGGCCAGGGCGGCGCAAACCTTGGGCAAACGCAGGTGGAGTACAAAATAGCGTAAGGATTCATCACCGGAAGAGCCGAACAGGGCCGCACAGATGTCGGCCCACGAACGTGAAACCGCCCCAAGCTTCATGCCAGCCAGGGCCAGCATGACGGCAACAGCCAGCAGCCCTGCCAGGGTGCAGGCGCGTATTCGGGGGCTGTCCCACGGCA
>NZ_JBAIYR010000554.1:0-1275 GCF_036763145.1 Desulfovibrio sp. 1188_IL3213
GGGGTTCCCGGAGGTGTCGTGGGTGGCGTTGTGGGCGGCAGCACGGATGTTCCCGCCACGGCACGCAACATGGCCCTGAGCAAAATCGTCAATGCTGTGGAAAGATACAAGAACTATCCCAAGCAGGCACGTCGTATCGGAGCGGAAGGGCTGGCGATGCTGCTGGTCAGCGTGGACGCACAGGGCCGCGTGACTGTCAGCAGCCTGCAGAAAAGCAGCGGTCAGGCGTCTCTCGACAGTGCCACCAGAGAGTTGGGAGAAAAACTGGCGGGACTGGACACAGGCGTGCGCGGGGCCGCTTTCAGCGTGTGCGTTCCTGTGGAATACAAACTGAAATAGACTGCTCCTGTCGTGAAAAATGTCGGGACGCAAGCCCGGAATCTGGCGCACACGGTCGCCGGCTCCGGGCAAAGACCCGGCATGGCAAGTCGAAAACCGGGCATGGCGAGGCAACGCCCCGGCATGGCAAAAGGCATTCTTGAGCCGACGCGGCAGCTCACCCCAGAAAATCTCACGCCCGGCAGAAAAAAGCCTGCCCGCATTCCGTGACAAGGATATTACAAAAATCTTTGCAGCGCAGTCAGCCTGTGCTGTCGCGAACAGCGCTACCCTTCTTCCACAAAATCGCGGCGGTGCACTATGGCCGGGGGCGCTTCGCCGCCTTCAGGCAAGCGGTGTTTTTGCGCCGAATGTTCTTCGCGCAGGGCAATGCTTTTTTCCTGCCAATCCGCCCACTGCGGCATGGTGTGACGCATGTAAAGCATGAACAGCCGCCAGCGCAGCATCACGTCATCAGGAATGACGTGCTCGAGCATACAGGCCACATTGGCTGCGGTTTCTTCGGGCAGTTGCAGCACTGTCAGAAAAAACTCCTGCAAAACCATGTTCCTGTGGGCCAGACGCTGCCCGGCGGCAAGGCCCTTTTCCGTCAGGTTCACAAGGCTGTACGGCGCGTAGCTGATGTAGCCCCGCTTGGCAAGCGTGCGCAGCGCATTGGTCACCGAGGGACGGGCAACTTTGGCCGCTTCGGCTATGTCACTGGGGCGGCACGCCCCTGTGGCGAATTCTTGTTTGAAAATGATAGCCAGATAATTTTCCAAAGCAGGAGAAAGATCGTTTTCTGCCTGAGCCATGTAATCAAACTCCTCTAGGCAGTGTCGTCACGAGATGAATTTCCTTGGTATATCAAGGAGAACGAGCCTTTTATGCAGCGAGTGTACTCTTATGGTACTCGACCGGAATAAAAGACGAAGTTCGACGCAGAGATACCGGGAA
>NZ_JBAIYR010000555.1:0-1271 GCF_036763145.1 Desulfovibrio sp. 1188_IL3213
TGGCCAAGCGCATGGCCGAAACATCGGGGCGCGAATCCCGCACCATCCACCGCCTGCTGGAGTACAGCCCCAAGGAAGACGGCTTCGCCCGCAATGAGGACAGCCCTCTGGCCTGCGGCCTGCTGGTGGTGGACGAAGCCTCGATGATGGACACCCTGCTTTTCTACCACCTGCTCAAGGCCGTTCCCCTGGGTGCGACCCTTGTGCTGGTGGGCGATGTGCACCAACTGCCCTCGGTGGGTCCCGGCAACGTGCTGGCCGACATCATCGCTTCCGGCGTAGTCCCCGTGGTGGAGCTTACGGAAATTTTCCGTCAGTCGGCGGAAAGCGAAATCATCTGCAATGCCCACCTTATCAACCGGGGCGAGGTTCCTTCGCTGGAGTCCAGCAAGGACCGCCTTTCCGACTTTTACTTTATCCATCAGAACGATCCGGAAAAAGCCGCCGACCTCATGGTTGATCTGGTGCGCAACCATATTCCGCGTCGCTTCGGGCTTGACCCCGTGGACGACATCCAGGTGCTCACCCCCATGCACAAGGGGGCCGTGGGCGCGGGACAGATGAATGCGCGCCTGCAGGAGGCCCTGAACCCCAACGGTCTGGAAGTTCGGCGCGGCGAACGGTCCTTTCGCCTGCACGACAAGGTCATGCAGATACGCAATAACTACGATAAGGACGTATTCAACGGCGACATGGGGCGGATCAGCTTTCTTGATCTTGCCGATCGCACCTTGAGCGTCACCTTTGATGATCGCGTGGTTCCCTACGAATTTGATGAATTGGACGAGCTGGCCCCGGCCTACGCCATATCCATTCACAAATCCCAGGGTTCGGAATACCCCGCCGTGGTCATACCCATCATGATGCAGCACTATGTGCTGCTGCAGCGCAACCTTATCTACACCGGAGCCACACGCGGCAAAAAACTCGTCATCCTGGTGGGCGAGTCCCGCGCGCTGCACATGGCCGTCAAGAACAACAAGACGCGCAAACGCTTCACCCGCCTGGCCGAGCGCCTGGCCCCGGCCGAATAAAAATACCGCTCCCGGCAAAAACACTTCAGGCCGACCGCATATGCGGTCGGCCTGTTCACTGGAGCTGTTCATTTGCACGGTTACGCGCCGAAGCAAACGCCCCGGAAGCATTTAGAGCAATTTCACTTTGAAATTGCTCTGGCGGCTGCGTGAGCAGACGTTCGCTACGGAGGCGTAAGCGCAGTTTATCTGCGCGGTTAAACGCCGAAGTGAGCGTGCCTTAAACTTTGAGAATGT
>NZ_JBAIYR010000556.1:0-1262 GCF_036763145.1 Desulfovibrio sp. 1188_IL3213
ACAGGGGAACCTCGCGCGGCGGCTGGGCCTCGTCCGCCGGATCAAGCTGCAAGGCCGTTTCGGGGGTGAGACTCATGAGCGCGCCCATGGCGTCTCCGGCCTTGCGCTTTGCCGTGGCCTCAAGAAACTGCCCCAGCTCTATCATGGTCAGCAGTACGGCCCCGGATTCGTAATAAAGATTCATGGCCCGTTCCACCGGATCGAGGCCCATGAGGCCAAGCACCGTGTTGACCAGACTGTAAACAAAAGCCGCGCCCGTACCCACGGCCACCAGACTGTCCATTGCCGGAGCCTTGCGCAGCAACGCGCGGATGCCGTCCACATAAAAGTGGCGTCCAAGCCAGACTATGGGCAGGCTGAGAAAAAGCTGCACCAGCATAAATGTGCGCGGCGAAGCGTGCGGATCGAGCCAGCCGGGCAGATCAAGGCCCACCATATGCCCCATTGATACGACAAGCAGCGGCACGGCAAAGCAGGCCATAGGCACAAGGCGGCCCAGACGGTCGCGTGAATCCTTGAGGGCCTTGGCCCTGCCTTCGGCAAATTCTGCGGAGGCATCGTCATCGGCGGCGGGGGTGGCGCTGAAACCGAGCGTGGCTACCCGCTCCATAATCTCGTGCTGCACCTCGTCCTCACGGCCGGGACTGGCCCATACTTCCGCCTTGGCAGTGGCAAGGTTGACGCTGATTTTTTCCACGCCGTCCATGCGCCCCACCACGCGCTCAATGCGTGACGAGCAGGCGGCGCAGTGCATGCCCCCGATATCAAAGTGCAGGGGGCAGGCCCCTTCGGCGGCGTCATTACCCGCAATGGCCTCGCTCATATTCGTCCTCCAACCTTTTCCGTTCCGGACGCGGCGCTGCACCGAGCGGCCCGGCTCTCCGGTTCGGGGTTATTTTGCCGTGGCTTGTCATTTGCCATGACCGCGCGTAAACTTGCACAACACTGAAATTGAAAACTGTTTCCCAAGGAGGATATGATGAAAAGCCTGAAAGTCAATGGTATGCGTTGCGGGCATTGCAAGGCCGCTGTGGAAGAAGCGGCGGGCAAGGTTTCCGGCATAAAAAATCCGCTGGTTGACCTGGACGAAAAGGTTTTGCGCTACGAAGAAGACGGCCCCGTGGATATGGACGCCCTGCGCACGGCTATCAGCAATATCGGTTTTGATCCGGAATAGGCATGCCTTCGGCCTGCCCGGCAACGCGCGGCGGCTCAGCGCCGGTTTTTCAGCCGAAATAACCGGCGCGGGCTGCGCGCCCGGG
>NZ_JBAIYR010000557.1:0-1261 GCF_036763145.1 Desulfovibrio sp. 1188_IL3213
TTCGGGGGGGATGCAAGGGGGGCCGAGAAGGGGGCGAAGCCCCATAACCGGCCCCCTCTGCCGCCCGCCGCGCAGGCGACCCAAACAAGATCAAAGGAAAAAGCCGCTGTGCCCGCAGGGCAACACAAACCCATCGCAAAAACCAAGCCTCTTTCACCGTTTGCCGCCCGCCGCGCAGGCGGCCCGAACAAGATCAGAGAAAAAGCCGCTGTGCGGGCAGGGCAACACAAACCCATCGCAAAGACCAAGCCCCTTCCACCTCTTTGCCAGCGCACAAACGACCAAAGCAAGATTAAAAAACCCCCATTCCCGCAGGGCAACACAAACCCGTCTCGAAGACCAGCCCCCCTTCCCCCCTCACGCAGACGACCCAAACGGCAATGAGTGAAAGGCCCCCGTGCCCACCATGCCGCACGTTGCGTGACGGGGCCTCCTGTGTCACAAGAGAATCGGCGGAGTTGCGCGCCCTTGCGCGTTGCCGCACATTCTTTCGCGGGGGACGTCATGTTGAGCGTTTTTGATCTGTTCAAAATCGGCATCGGGCCGTCCAGCTCGCATACCGTGGGTCCCATGGTGGCGGGCAAGGCATTTGCAGGCGAGCTGGCGGTGCTGGGGCTGTTGCCCCTGACCGGGCGTGTAACCGTGGATCTTTTTGGTTCTCTGGCCCTTACGGGTGAAGGACACGGCACCACCGGGGCCATCCTCGGTGGCCTTGAGGGCGAGGAGCCGGCAACGGTTGATACGGCCCATCTGGCCCGGCGCACGGCGGAGCTGAAAAACAATGCGGACCTGAATCTCATTTGCGCGCGCCACATTCCGTTCATGTATGAGCGCGACATGCGCCTGCACAAGGGCATGTTTCTGCCCCGGCACTCCAATGCCATGAAGCTTGTGGCCTACACCGCCGACGGCACGGAACTGTATTCGCGCGTCTATTATTCCATCGGCGGCGGCTTTATCCGCACCGACGCTGACTTTGAAACCGGGCCGGAAGAATACCCCGCGCCGCCCTACGTGTATGAAAATGCCGAAGAGCTGTTTGCCCATTGCGAGCGCGAAGGCAAAACCGTGGCCCAGATCGTCATGGTCAATGAAAGTTTCTGGCACTCAGAGGCTGAGGTTCGTCGCCGCGCTCAGGCCGTCATGGATGTCATGCGCGATTCGGTGGAGCGCGGCTGCTATACCGACGGCATATTGCCCGGCGGGTATAACGTGCGCCGCCGCGCGCCCAACCTGCTGCGCAAGGTCAGCGCTCTTCAGG
>NZ_JBAIYR010000558.1:0-1255 GCF_036763145.1 Desulfovibrio sp. 1188_IL3213
CGGCTGCTGTGGAGATGCGGGAAAACGCGCTGTCTGCGGACGTGGAGGACATGCCTGCGGCAAGCCCGGAAGTGCTGCCCGGGCCGCAACAGCCAGATGCGCCGCTGCCCGGCGGCCTTGAAAAAAGGAAATAACAGCGTGAGCCGCGACCCCCTGCTCAAAGTGTATGGGCATATCTACCCTGTGGACCGGGAATTTTATGATGCTCTGGCCCGCGCCTGTGCGGATGCCCTGCCTGACGAAACAGATATTCCGGTCATCGAGATGGACGGGGACATGGCGCGCTTTTCCTTCGAGGGCGCGTATTTTCCTGTGGAGGAAACGCTGGAGGCGCTGGCGCACGGCCTGAAGCCGGAGCACAAGGGCAAGCTGGACGTGCTGGACTTGGAAGGCTGGCGTCTGACCCGCCATGTTTTTGAGGCGGGGCGCATCAAAAGCAGCAGCGCCTCGCTGAACAACGTGCTGGACTATTCCGGCCATTAGAGCAGTTTGCGAATGAAACGAGTCAACTGCTCTGCAAGGATTTTCCTGAAAATCCTTGCCACGAAATGCGAGCAGGCAGGCTTTTGCCTGCCGTAAGCAAGCATTTCAAGTGTTAAATGCTCTAGAGCAATTTCACTTTGAAATTGCTCTGGCGGCTGCGCGAGCAGACGCCCGCCGCGAAGGCGTAAGCGCAATTTATTTGCGCGGTTAAACGCCGAAGCGAGCGTGTTTTAAACTTTGAAAATGTATATTTTCAAAGTTAATCTGCTCTAGGCCGTTCACGGATGAAATGGGTGCGCTGCTCCGTGAGGGCTTGAGGGCGCGTTGCCGTCTGCCGCTGTGGCGTTGCCGCGTTCGAAAAGCGCCATATATTCCTGATTGCCCTTGGGGCCCTTGATGGCCGCGGGCAGCACGCCACGGCAGTTCAGGCCCAGACTTGCGCGGCTGAATGCCAGTATCTTGTCCACGGCTCTCTGCCGGGCTTCTTCGTCCCGCACCACTCCCTTGACTGTTTCGCCGGGTCCCAGCTCAAACTGCGGCTTGATAAGCGTGGCCACAAGGCCCCCGGTCCTGAGCCAGGTCATGCAGGCTGGAAGCACAAGGGTGAGGGATATGAAAGAAACGTCGGCCACCACCATGTCCACCGGTTCGGGGATAAGCCCGGCCTCTGCATGGCGCAGGTTCACGCCTTCAAGGTTGACGACGCGCGCGTCGCCCCGCAGTTTCTCGTGCAACTGATTGCGGCCCACGTCCACGGCGTATACGCGGGCCG
>NZ_JBAIYR010000559.1:0-1254 GCF_036763145.1 Desulfovibrio sp. 1188_IL3213
CGCAGCAGGGCGGCATAGCCCGCAACGCCTTCTTCGTTAAGCGCCTGCTCTATATGGCGGAAGGCCTCATTGACAGTCTCCAGGTCCAGCACGGCAATCTTGTCCCAAAGGTCGGGCGCGGACGACGGGCAAGACCGCGTCGGACACTGGGCCGCCGTATGGGTATGGATGCCGCAGTAAAAGCAGCCCGGCTCCGCCGGATCCCCGGCAGTCAGCCGTGCGGGCATAAGCAGGGGAATGGAGCGCTCACTGAGGCTGTTTTCATTCAAAAGAACATTGCACCAGTCATCCATGCTGACCTGCTCGCCCGTATAGCGCAGATCGCGGACAGTAAAACCCTCGCCCAGCAGGTAGGCGTTGCGGTAGCTCAGGTAGGGGAAGTCCGGCATGAGGTTGTCCCACTGCAGGCCGATCTTCTTGGGCAGGTCGCTGTTGAAATTCAGGTTGTTGCGGTCGGCTATCACGCAGACACAGGGCCAGTACGCGCCGCCTTCGCTGGTTTCCTTGTCGAAGCTGTGCAGATAGTCACGCAAAAAGGTGCGCAGCATGAGCAGATTGTCCATAGCCAGCATAACGAATGTTCCGCTGACAATGGACTTGATCTTGAGCCGTTGCAAAAGGGTTTCCACCTTTTTGAACATGTCGCTCCAGCCGCTTTGAAACGCCTTGTCCAGCGGGCTGCCCAAAGGGTGCAGAATGGCGAACCATGCGTGGGTGGAAGCATAGGGCATGCGCACGTCAACAATCATGGCGGCCCAGTCAACGGAACTCATGCCCTGGCGGCCGGCACGGCGCTCAAAGGAAATGCCGGGCAGACTTTTTTTGCCTTCGCGACTTTTGGGGTGTACCCACACCTCAAGGCTGTCGCGCACCAGCATTTCCTGCGCCTGAAGGGCCGCATCAAGCAGCAGGCAGGCATCCTGCTTGCGGTCAAATTGCAAACGTCCGGGAAAAAGCTCAATACTTACCGGAAGTTCATTAAAATTTCCCCATACCGTCAGCCGGGCCAGGGCCAGAAAAACATCGTCCGTAAAGAAGAACCACAGGGCCTGTTCCTCTTCTTCGCCCACCAGCATGCCGCCGTAATTGAGCAGGGTCTGCCCTACCGCCGGAGGCAGCTTGCCGTGCCAGCAGACCCAGAGCACATGCCCCATGGTGCTCATGCGCACGTCCTTGCCCTCGGGAAGGCGAGACAGTAACTGTGATAGCTGGGCCATTAACAAAGTCCTTTATGGCGGTACGGGCATGATATAT
>NZ_JBAIYR010000560.1:0-1249 GCF_036763145.1 Desulfovibrio sp. 1188_IL3213
CCAGTGGCCTTCCACATCCGCCATGATACGCGCGCCGGGCAGGGGCCACGCCCTGTCAACGTGCTGGAGCAGGGGCAAGGCCGAAGCGAAGTTGTCCAGACACACAAGGCCCACCCGCAGTCCGGCGCGGTGCAGGTCGTGTATGAGCGCCTGACTTTGCAGCAGGTCACCAAAGCGGGTCAGATTGATGATGACAACATTGCCGCCGTTTGCCGGGCGCGGAATGCTGCCGCATATGGGCGCGGAATGCTGCCGCATATGGGCGCGTGATGGTTCTGTCTTCATGCGTTTTCAGCCCGTCAGGCCAGATTGGCCTTGTTGCCGCCGTCCAGAAGGTTGAGAGCCAGAGTGCGCTCCTGGCGGAAACGGTTTTGCACAGCGGCCTGCACCTCGCTGGTGGATGATCCGAACTGGCCGGAACGCACCTTGTACACATTGGTGATAAGTTTGCGCTCATAGGCCGGATCATCGGGGTCGCCGCTCATGGCTTCGGCGCGGGCAAAAATGCGCGCGGCGCCTGTGGGACCATGCTGTACGGATGTGCTCCAGATCACCTCGCGCATGGCAGGCGACAGGCTGTCTGCCTCCAGCGCGGTACGCTGGCTGATGCCTTCCACAGCGGGTTTATAATGACTTTCGCGCACATAGGCCTCCTGCAAGGCTTCAAAGCGCTCGGGCTGCGCCTCGGCAATGGCACGCCACATGTCGGGCATGGCTCCCTTGCGGCTGCCGGTGTTCCCCGGACCCGCGGCACGCAGTTTTTTGGAGATGTCCGGGGCTTCGCCATCCAGAAATTCAAGAAAGTCATTGAGGCTGCCCGCGCGCGAGGACACCTGATATTTACCGTATGAAGTGCCTCCGTTACGGTCATAGCCTATGGCAGCTATGCCGTCGCGGCCGGATTCAAACTGGGCGGAAAGCTTGCCCAGCTCCATTTCGGCCGCGTCCGGCTGCCGCCGCTTTTGCCGGGCCTTGCCCTGTGCCGGGGCCGTTGGACGACTGTGTATGAAGTCTCCGCCATTCAGACCGCCCAGGCGCTCACCCACTGTGCTGGAAAGAGAGTGCAGCTGACGTGCTGCCCCCATGCTGCGGGCCAGATCAAGGGTCGAGCCGTTGCCGGCAACACTTTGCATAAGCCCTTCAAGAGCCTGTGTCTGGCGCAGATCAGCCTGGGCCTTGCCAAAGACCTGGGTACGCATGAGGTCGCCGGGACTGCGCCCCGCAAGCACGAGATTGCGCGCAGGGGCCA
>NZ_JBAIYR010000561.1:0-1247 GCF_036763145.1 Desulfovibrio sp. 1188_IL3213
ATTTGTTGACTCGCAGTTGCCAGACCGCGAGATTTTTTAACAAATCAAAAGGAGTTTTACTCACTTGGGCAAAGCTATAAGCTTTTTAGAACCCCCCGCCTAGCGGGGGGTTTTCTAGTTACAAAAACCCGGATGCCGTGTAGGCATCCGGGCGTGAACACATCGGTAATACAGGGCAGCGCGCCTGCGAAGCAGACGGACCGGCTGCAATTGCCCGCTATGATTGGCTACACAAGGGCGAAACAGCCCCTGCACGGACGGCAGACTCAGGCCAGCCCGACCGTCTTGAGTTCCTGCAGCCAGGGGGCAAACGCTTCTTGCGCACGGGCCGAATACAAGGCCTTGCGGTCTTTTTTGCGCGCCCTTTCCCCCAGGTCCGGCATCAGGCCAAAATGGGCATTGGAGGGCTGAAAGCGTTTGGCCGACGTTTGCAGATGGCCGAGCAACGCGCCGAGGGCGCTTTCCGCCGGGGGGCGGACCAGGTTCAACCCACGGGCGCGCGCGTCCAGCAGAATGGCAAGCCACAGGCCGCTGGCGGCGGACTCCACATAGCCTTCCACGCCGGTAATCTGCCCGGCAAGGTACACACCCGGCCGCGCCTTGAGGGACAGGTCAGCATCCAATACGTGCGGCGCGTTCACATACGTGTTACGGTGCATACTGCCGAAACGGGCAAATTCCGCCTTTTCCAGCCCGGGAACCAGACGGAAGACCCGCGCCTGTTCGCTCTGGGTCAGTTTGGTCTGACAGCCCACGAGGTTACAGGTATCGCTGTTGGCATTTTCAGCCCTTAGCTGCAGAATGGCCCAGGGACGACGTCCTGTGCGCGGATCCACAAAGCCCACCGGCTTGAGAGGGCCGAAGGTAAGCGTGCGCTGCCCGCGCTCGGCCAGCGCTTCCACCGGCATGCATCCTTCAAAATGCTTTTCCTGTTCAAACTCGTGGGCGGCCACCTTTTGGGCGTCAAGCAGGGCCTGATAGAAAACTTCGTATTCCTCGCGGCTCATGGGGCAGTTCAGATAATCCCCCTCGCCCTCGGCCTCACCGTTTTCCTGCCCATAGCGCGATGCGCGAAAAATAACGTCCATATTCAGCGAATGCGTCCAGACGATAGGAGCTATGGCATCATAAAAATAACAATGCTTTTCGCCCAACGCTCCGGCCAGGGAAGCCGAAAGCCCGTCGGACGCCATCGGCCCGGCAGCCACGACGACGGCGCGCCCTTCTCCCCTGAACGGTTCCAGCGA
>NZ_JBAIYR010000562.1:0-1247 GCF_036763145.1 Desulfovibrio sp. 1188_IL3213
TCCTTTTGCAAAAGGGACCCCTCCCCCACAAAGCATTTCAAAATAAAATTGCTCTAACCTACTCTAAAAACCTTCTTCCAGCGGCGGGTAGACCAGCCACTGCCCGTCGGGAGCGATGGCGGCGGCAGCGCCGGGAGCCACATGCACCTCGCGGCCCCAGACGCTGATGCGGTTCTGGGCAAACCACTGTATGGCCTGCGGATAGATGCGGTGCTCCATGACATGGATGCGCTGCATGAGGTCGTCCAGATCCTCGCCGGGGTTCACCGGCACGGCGGCCTGAATGATGACCGGCCCGCCGTCCATCTTTTCTTCCACAAAATGCACGGTGCAGCCCGATATCCTGACGCCGTATTCAAGAGCGTCCGCGCCCCCGTGTACGCCGGGAAAACTCGGCAAAAGAGCGGGATGGATATTGATGACCCTGCCGGAAAACGCATCCAGAAAGAGCGGACTGAGCAGGCGCATGTAGCCTGCCAGCACCACAAGTTCCGCCCCGTGCTCCTGAAGGTGCCGCACCACGGCGCTGTCATAGCTTTCGCGGTCGGGGTATGCCTTGTGATCCAGCACCACGCAGGCGATGCCCGCCCTGGCGGCGCGCTGGATAACGCCCGCGCCGGGCCGGTTGCAGATAATGCAGCAGACGTTCACATCCAGAACGCCCGCAGCGGCCTTGTCAATAATGGCCTGGGCGTTGGAACCGCTGCCCGAGGCCAGTATGGCGATGTTCAGGGGCATGGTTTTCCGCCTTATTGCGGCCTGCGCCGGGCAAAGTGTTCTTTCAGGGCCTCCACCAGAGCCGGAATGGTGTATTCCTCGGGCTGGATGTGGCAGGGCAGGCCGTGGGCCGTCAGGGTGTCGGCGGTAATGGGGCCGATGGCGGCAAGCTGCACCTCAGGGTGTTCCTTGAGCACACTCGCCGGGATAAGCGAAAGAAAGTTTTCCACAGTGGAGGACGAGCCGAAGGTCACGCAGTCCAGCCTGCCTTCCTTGATGCGCTCAAGCACCTCATCCTTGCGATGCTCGGCGGCAACGGTTTCGTAGGCAGAGATGACGTCCACCACGGCTCCGGCCTTGCGCAGTTCGTCAGGCAGAACCTCGCGGGCCTTGGCCGCGCGGGGCAGGAGAAAGCGCTTGTCCTTCACGTCGCCGCCCTCGTGAGCCATGAGGCCCTCAAGCACGCCTTCGGCCACGTAGCGTTCGGGGATGAAGTCCGGGGTGATGCCGCGCTGTATGAGGGCCTCGGC
>NZ_JBAIYR010000563.1:0-1240 GCF_036763145.1 Desulfovibrio sp. 1188_IL3213
CCCAGGGCGAGCGCGGCCTTGGCGACGCGCTCCGGTTCGTCGGGGCTGGGGGGCGCGGTCTGACCGGGATGAATGTTGCAGAAACGGCAGTTGCGCGTGCAGGTTTCGCCCAGGATCAGAAAGGTGGCCGTACCGGCGGAGTAGCATTCCTGCCGGTTGGGGCAGTTGGCCGCCTTGCAGACGGTGAAAAGGCCCAGGTCATCCACAAGGCCGGTGGTGGAGAAAAAGCGTTTGTCCGAGGCCAGTGGGCGGCGCAGCCAGGGCGGCATGCGCATGGCTTTTTGCGGTTTGTCGCCGCAGGAGCCGGAAGCGGAGGTTTTGCAGGTCACTTTTCAGTCCTTTGCGCGTCTTGCAACAGTGTCATGAGGTCTTGGGCGGCCCGCAGGATGGGCAGAAGCTGGCCGTGGCTCCCGGCGGGCTGGAAAATATGGTAAAACTCTTCAAGAAAGGCAGCTTTTACGGCGGCCATGTCCGGAGCCGGGACAGCCGTTTCCCGCGCTATGGATGTGGCGGCCACGCCTTCCAGGCCGCAGGGCGAGATAATGTTGAACAGGGAGAGGTCCTCGGCCACATTGAGAGCCAGACCGTGCATGGTGACGTAGCGGTTCACCGCGATGCCCAGCGATGCGATCTTTTTTTCGCCCGTCCATACGCCGGGAAAGCCCTGCCGCCGCTCTGCCGTCACGTCAAAGCGGGCCAGCATGCGTATGGCGGTTTCCTCAAGGTCGTGCACATAGGCGCGGATGCCGCCGGACCGCTTCTTGAGGCTGATAATCGGATAGGCCACAAGCTGACCCGGAAAATGGCAGGTCACGTTGCCGCCACGGGTGCTGTGCACGATGTCCACATGGTCGCTCCACATGCTTTGCAGGTGCGGCGGAACATTTTCCTCACCGGAGTTTTTACCGATGCTCACGGTGGGCGGATGCTCAAGCAGCAGCAGGATGTCATCCCCGCCGGATTGCACCAGTGCCTGTACCTGCTTTTGCAGGGCAAAAGCGTCTTCATGGCCGATGCGGCCCAGATCAAATGCAAGCATGTCGTTTCTGCTGTTTTTCGTCCTGTTTACGCGGGCGGTGTTTTTACCGCAAGTCGCAGGGAGTGGCGTCCTGTGAAAGGAAGACCAGTTCTTCCGTAATGTCCAGCAACTCTTCCATAAGGCCGCCGCCGCTCATGGGGTGGCCGAAAAGCGCCTGCCTCTGGCTGTCCAGGCCGCGCCTGTCCACGGCGTCGGGCAGGG
>NZ_JBAIYR010000564.1:0-1237 GCF_036763145.1 Desulfovibrio sp. 1188_IL3213
CATCAACGCGGGTACAACCGCCAGAGGCATGCAGCAGACCGGCCTGCTCTTTGTGCTCAGTCCCGCCCTGTGCTGGCTCTACCCCGAGGGCGAGGCCCGCGCCCGCGCCTTTGCCCGCTATGGCGGCCACAGCAATACGCACCCTTTCATGATTCCGCTTTTTGTGGGCATTCTGCTTTCCCTTGAAGAAGAAATCGCCAGAGGAGCCTTGCCCGAGCTTGCCGTATCATCGGTACGCGAAACTCTTGCCACCACGCTTTCCGCCCTGGGAGATTCTTTTTTCAGCGGCACGCTGCTGCCGTTGTGGGCGCTGCTGAGCGTAAGCCTGCTGTTGTCGGGCCATACCATGCTGACATGCGTGGCAGCCGCGGTTTTCTTTCTTATCCTGCTGTTTTTCAGGGCCGGCAGCTTTTTTTCCGGCCTGCGGCACGGCATGCCCGTGCTGGTGCGCCTCAAACGCCTCAACCTCATCAACTGGGTGGACAGGCTCAAGATGGTCAATGCAGTGCTGGTAGCCCAGGTGATCTGGCATCTGCCCCTGAGCCGCATCAAGCCCTTCCCCTGGGATGTTTACATTTTGGGGGCGCTTGCAGTGCTTATGGCTTCATGGATGGTGGCCCGCCTGCGGCTGCCGCGTATTCTGCTGTGGGCCATGACCCTTGGCGCCCTTATTCTCATGGACGTTGACCTGATAGGCATGTAGTATGTGCCTGACCGGCAAAACGGCGAAAAATTGCATCAGGCGAAGCCGCCGTGCTGCGCCGTCACGACCAACACACCTCGTCCGGCCTTATGGCCCGAGAAGGTGAGGAAATGGAAGAAACTATCGAAGAAACGCCACGCGGGCTGTCATTAAAGCTTTGCCTGGGCCTGCGCAACGGCCTGCATGCCCGCCCTGCGGCGCGGTTGGCGCAAGAAGCCCAGCGCTATGACGCAACCATACAGCTTATCAGCGATACCGGCGAAGTCGACGCTAAAAGCATGCTTGATATTCTTTCTTTGGCCCAGCCCGCCAATGCGGAACTGACCCTTCTGGCGCAAGGGCAGGACGCCCGCGAGGCCCTTTACGGCCTGGCCCGCCTTCTTAACACCATGCAGGACTGACATGGCCCGCGCGGTACTTTTCGGCACTCCCGTTTCTCCCGGCATTGCCATTGGCCGGGCGCGCTTCATGCACAAGCTGCGGCAGGATGAAGAGCGGCGCATCACGCCCGCCGAAATTCCTGCCGAGCAGGAA
>NZ_JBAIYR010000565.1:0-1230 GCF_036763145.1 Desulfovibrio sp. 1188_IL3213
CTGCGCCCGGTAAGCATGCCCCGGCGGCAGTGCGCCCCGCAATAGAGCAAACCAAGACAATCGGGAGCATGACGCGCTGCAGCGTTCTCTCCTGGCCGGCACTTTCTCCTGGCCCGGTGTTCCGCCCTTGCCGGAAGCGGGCCTGTGGGGTAAAACAACCCACACCCTTTGACCAGCCCGTTGGGCCGCCCGCCATGATCATTCATATCGATATGGACGCTTTTTTTGCCTCTGTGGAGCAAATGGACAACCCCGACCTGCGGGGCCGCCCGGTTATTGTGGGCGGCAGCAGCGACAGGGGGGTGGTTTCCACCTGTTCTTACGAGGCCCGCACCTTCGGCGTACACTCGGCCATGCCTATGGTCGTGGCGCGCCGCCTGTGTCCGCAGGCCGTCATTGTGCGCGGGCGCTACCAGCGTTATACCGAGCTTTCCCACGCCATCATGTCTGCCCTGAAAGACTTTTCGCCTCTGGTGGAACCGGCCAGCGTGGACGAGGCGTATATGGACGCCACGGGCCTTGAACGGCTTTTCGGACCGCTGGAAGCGCTGGTGGCGGCCATTAAAGCCCGCATTGAGGATGTGACCGGAGGGCTGACCTGTTCCGTGGGCGTGGCTCCGGTCAAATTTCTTGCCAAGATATGCTCGGACGTGAACAAGCCCGACGGCGTATTCATTTTACGGCAGGAAGAAATGGACGCCTTTCTGTGCGCCCTGCCTGTGGGCAAGATACCCGGAGTCGGCAAACGCACGGTGCAGAGCCTTCAGGACCTCGGCGTCAGAACCGTGGCCCAGTTGCGCCGCTTCAGCCCGGACTTTATGGAGCGCCGTTTCGGCAAGTGGGGCCTTGCCCTCTACGAACGCGCCCAAGGGCGCGACAGCCGCAAGGTGGAGACAGAACGCGAGGCCAAGAGCGAAAGCGCGGAATGTACCTTTGCCGAAGACACGCGGGACAGGGATTTTTTACAGCGCATGCTCATGGCCCACGCCGAGCGCGTGGGCAGTTCATTGCGGCGGCACGGCTACCGGGGGCGCACCATTACCCTGAAGGTAAAATTTTGCGACTTCAAGCAGATCACGCGCTCCCGCACGCTGGAAGAACCCGTCAATGCCACGGAAACCATTTTTGAAACAGGCTGCCGCCTGCTGGCAGATTTGCCCCTGCCGCAGCCCGTGCGCCTTATCGGCCTTGGCGTGTCCGGCTTTGATGCGCCCCCCGGCCAGCTTTTTC
>NZ_JBAIYR010000566.1:0-1229 GCF_036763145.1 Desulfovibrio sp. 1188_IL3213
CATTCTCAAAGTTTAAGGCACGCTCACTTCGGCGTTTAACCGCGCAGATAAACTGCGCTTACGCCTCCGTAGCGAACGTCTGCTCACGCAGCCGCCAGAGCAATTTCAAAGTGAAATTGCTCTAACGTTTTCAACAGGAGTATACCGATGTCTCGTATGTCCCGCCTGTTTCTGACTGCCTGTGTCCTTGGTTCGCTGGTCTTTGCCCCTGGGGCGCGTGCCGCGGACGTGCTGATGATGGCAACCACCACCAGCACCCAGGATTCCGGCCTGCTGGAATATCTTGAGCCGTTTTTTAAAAAAGAAACCGGCATCGAATTGAAGTGGGTGGCCGTGGGAACCGGCAAGGCGCTTGAAATCGCCAAAAACTGTGATGCGGACGTGCTGCTGGTGCATGCCCCGGCCGCCGAGATGGAATTCGTCCAGGCCGGACACGGCATAGACCGCCGCCAGATCATGTATAACGACTTTGTCATCGTTGGCCCAGCGGCCGACCCGGCCAAGGTCGCGGGAAAAGGCAGCGCCGAGGCCCTTGCCCGCATCTTTAAAAGCAAGGCGGGCTTTGTGAGCCGCGGCGACCAGTCCGGCACGCACAAGGCCGAACAGAAACTCTGGAAGCAGGCGGACATCACGCCCGACAAGGATCCGGCGTATTTCTCCGCAGGCCAGGGCATGATGGCTACATTGAACATGGCGGCGGAAAAAAAGGCCTACGCGCTGACGGACCGGGGAACCTGGATTACCTTTGCCGACAAGGCGGGGGCCGGTAACCCCCTGGCGATAGTGGTGGAGGGAGATACTGCCCTTTTCAATCAGTACAGCGTCATCACGGTCAATCCCGAACACTGCCCCAAGGTTGACAGGGCATTGGCGCAAAAGTTCGAAGACTGGTGGGTAGCGCCGTCTACGCAGCAGAAAATCGCTGACTACACGCTGAAGGGCAAGCAGCTTTTCTTTCCCAATGCGGGCAAATAATCAGAGCCTTTTTACTTTGAAACTGCCCTGGCGGCTGCGTGAGTAAACGCAAGATATTTGCGCTGTCACGCGCCGCAGAGGGCGTGCTTTGAACTTTGAGAGTGTCCATTCTCAAAGCTCATCTGCTCTAGAGCAATTTCACTTTGAAATTGCTCTGGCGGCTGCGTGAGCAGACGTTCGCTACGGAGGCGTAAGCGCAGTTTATCTGCGCGGTTAAACGCCGAAGTGAGCGTGCCTTAAACTTTGAGAATGTA
>NZ_JBAIYR010000567.1:0-1225 GCF_036763145.1 Desulfovibrio sp. 1188_IL3213
CCCGGCGCTGTGGTGGTGCGCGTCAAGGGTGTGCAGCCCTCTGACTCCGCGGAATGGGATGCGGTCAAGGACATCATGGCCAGCGCCGTGGCCCGTGACCGCGCGGACGGCCTGTTTGAGATATTCATGCAGCGTCTGGCTTCCGGCGCCAAGGTGGAAGTGTACAACGAAGATTTTATCGACAGAAAAAATATGTAGCAAGGCCCGCGCGGCTGGAACAGGAATATACTGGCCGGGGCCGCTTGACGGTTCCGGCCTTCTTTGTCAGAGCAAGGCAGAACCGCCCCGGGGCGGGACGTTCCAGTGCCGCCCTGCCCCACAGGGGCTTCGCGGTATACAAGGAGGCACGTTATGTGCGGTATTATAGGTTATGCAGGACACAGGCCGGCCGTTCCCGTTGTGGTGGAAGGGCTGCGCAGGCTTGAATACCGTGGTTATGATTCCGCTGGCGTGGCCTTTGTGCGCCAGAACGATATCCACGTGGTGCGCGCTATGGGCAAACTGGCCGCGCTTGAAGAAAAACTCGCCCATGAGCCGGTAACCACACCCACCTGCGCCATGGGTCACACCCGGTGGGCCACGCACGGCGTGCCTGCCGAGCGCAATGCCCACCCCCACCGCAGCAATGACGGCTCCCTGGCCCTGGTGCATAACGGCATTATCGAAAACTATCAGGAGATAAAGGCGGACCTTTCCGCCAAGGGCTATACGTTCGGCTCCGAAACCGACACGGAAGTGCTGGTCAATCTTATTGCCGAGCGCCGCAAGACGGAACCCGACCTGCTGCACGCCTTTGCAGCCGCCCTGCGCGAGGCCCACGGGGCCTACGCCGTCTGCCTTATGGACAAGGCAGAACCCGGCGTCATCTATGCGGCGCGTATGTCCGCTCCGCTCATTTTCGGCCAGGGAACAGGCGAAAATTTCGTGGCTTCGGATATTCCCGCCTTTCTGCCCTACACCCGTCAGGTGGTCTTTTTGCAGGACGGGGACCTTGTGCGCGCCACGGCCGACAGCTACGAAATTCTCCGGCTTGAAGACCTCAGCCCCGTAAGCCACGAAACGCAGACCATACAGTGGGACATGCAGGCCGCACAAAAGGGCGGCTACCGCCACTTTATGCTCAAGGAAATCTTCGAGCAGCCGCGCGTCATTACCGACGGCCTCACCGGCCGCGCCCACGCGGAACAGGGACAGGTGCGCCTGCCGGAACTGGATGCCCTGCCCG
>NZ_JBAIYR010000568.1:0-1222 GCF_036763145.1 Desulfovibrio sp. 1188_IL3213
TGCTTTCTCCCCAGACCGCACTGGAACTGACCAGCCTGCGTGGCCGCCTGATGGCCGAGGCCGATCCTCACGGCAAGGGAGCCATGGCCGCCCTGCTCAAGCTCGACCTGCCCCAGGTGGAAAAAATTGTGGCCGACACGGCCGCCCAGTGCGGTGAGCTGATCATTGTCGCCAACTACAATACGCCCGGCCAGCTTGTGGTCAGCGGAACCAGGGCCGCTGTGGCCCTGGCCTGCCAGAAAGCCAAGGAAGTGAAGGGGCGCGGCATTGAACTGAAGGTCAGCGGGGCATTCCACAGTCCCCTTATGGCCGAAGCCGCCAAGGAATTTGCCCCGCAACTCCGCAAGGCCACCTGGAACAAACCCCGGTTCGCCGTTTACTGCAACGCCCACGGCAAGGCCGTGCATGAGGGCGAAAGCGCCCTTGAGGGTCTGCTGGCCCAGATGACCTCGTCCGTGCAGTGGATAGACACCATGCGCAATCAGTACGATGACGGCGCGCGCCGCTGGCTTGAGCTTGGCCCCAAGGCCCTGCTCGGCAAGATGGTGGCCCCATGCCTTGCCGACCGCGCCACCGCAGACCAGCTTGAAGTGCAACTGGTCAACAATGCGGAAAGCGCCGCAGCACTGGCGGAATAGCACGCCTGGCCGCCAGGCACTGCCCTGACGCGGCCGCCATTTTTATGCGACATCCTGAATTATTCAGAATATACGCTGGTTTGAGCCGGATACCCGGACATGCCCGGACATCCGGAAACAGAAAACTGAAAACCCTGTATGCAAAGGACACGAGAGCATTATGCGCGCCATTGAAACCCTGCGCACGGCCCTGGCGGCCATTATTGAGGAAGAGGGCCTGGCCTGGCCCGCCAAGACTGTCATTGAGCCGCCGCGCGACCCCCGTCATGGCGACCTTTCGGTCAACTCGGCCATGCTGCTCGCCAAGGAAGCCAAAACCAATCCTCGCGAGCTGGCGCAAAAATTTGCCGCCAAGCTGCTGGAGCGCTGCCCCGATGTGGAAAAAGCCGAGGCTGCCGGGCCGGGTTTCTGCAATGTGACCTTCAGTCAGGCATTCTGGCGGCAGATCGTGACCGACATCGAAAGCGCCGGGCAAGCCTATGGCGAAAGCAGGGAGCCGGGCCGCAGGGTGCTGCTTGAATATGTTTCGGCCAACCCCACAGGGCCTCTGCATGTGGGCCACGGGCGCGGCGCGGCCGTGGGCG
>NZ_JBAIYR010000569.1:0-1220 GCF_036763145.1 Desulfovibrio sp. 1188_IL3213
CCTCGGCAGTGGGGGGGGCTGGCGCAGCGCCAGAGGCAGCACCGGGTGCAGACTCGGGCGGACAGGCCGCGGATACAAAACCCGTCTGCACATCCTGCGCACAAAAGACGCAACGCACAGGGCAACCCCTGAAAGGAAGAAAAATCGGCACAAGCGCGCCAACCTGTGCCGGAGGCAGAAACCAGGGCAGGGTTAAAGAAAAAATTCGGGCAGATACCGTTTTCATATATACTCGATGCCTGTGAAGCCATGTGCGGCGCGCACTGCGGCCATTATTTCGGCAAGAAGGCAATTTTTAAGAAAAATCTTGCTCTGCCCGTTAGTTGCGTGTATTTTACACAAAAGTGCCCTTCATGTGAAGCAAGCCTTTGTTTACCATTTGGCCATACCTGTCAGGAACATGTTTGTGACAGACATACCAGCGCCACAACACGCGCCGGAGAACTCACAATGAAGAAAACTCTGACCAAAGCGGATATCGTGGAGGCCATCTACGAAGAAACCGACAAAAACCGCGTTGATGTGAAAAACGTGGTTGAAAAACTGCTGGACATCATGAAAGCGGCCATTAAAAAGGACCGTGCTCTGCTGATCAGCGGTTTCGGCAAGTTTGAATGCTATGACAAAGCGTCACGCAAGGGGCGCAATCCCAAGACAGATGAAACCATTACCCTGCCCCCGCGCAAAGTTATGGTCTTCCGTCTGTCGCGGAAATTCCGCTCAGAACTGAATCCCTAGCCGCGCCGTAACGCCTGCGCCTTCACGGCGGACATCCGCTGGACACCGTAGCGGAGGCTCTTGCGTTCCTTTTTCCGGCCAGCCGTTGCACGGGCAGCATTTCTCGCCCAGTGCTTTTTTATGTCCAGCGACTGCCGTAGCGGGCCTCTGCTACCGTGGATCTCCGGTCTTTTAGCGCCGGGGCTTCCGAAGGCCCGCGTTCCGGGGGGAGGCTGCGCATGCTGTTCAATTCCTATTCCTTTCTCTTTCTGTTTCTGCCTCTTCTGCTGCTGTGCTGGCGGCTGTCGGCGGGCTTCGGTTCCGCCCGGCTGAGTATGGTTCTGCTGCTCTTTTCCACCGTGTTTTATGCCCTCTGGGGACTGCCCTTTCTGCTGCTTCTGATAGGCATATTGATTATGAACTATGCCTTTGCCCTGGCTCTGGCCGCGCCGGAAGCCCCGGCAACGACCAACCCCGGCGCAGGCGACGAAGCATGCGCGGCG
>NZ_JBAIYR010000570.1:0-1219 GCF_036763145.1 Desulfovibrio sp. 1188_IL3213
GCAACGCCATCCGTGTGGCCTGCGAAATGCTCATCGAGGGCATGCGCAAGCCCGGCGGCGGCTTCCTCACGCCCGCCGAAATGAAGGCCGAAGGCCGCCCCATGCGCTATGACGGCAAATGGACTGCCCCGGCCAAGGATTGTGACGCCAAGGGTCAGGGTTCGCCCTTTGCCTGCTACATGTACGGGCTTTTCCTCACCGAAGTGGCGGTGGAAGCAGCCACGGGCAAAACCACGGTAGAAAAAATGGTCTGCGTGGCCGACATCGGCAAGCTTTGCAACAAGCTTGTGGTGGACGGCCAGATTTACGGCGGTCTCGCCCAGGGCGTGGGTCTGGCCCTCAGTGAAGACTACGAAGACCTCAAGAAGCACAGCACCATAGCCGGCGCGGGTGTTCCCCCCATCAAGATGATTCCTGACGACATTGAGATCATCTATGTGGAAACGCCTCGCAAGGATGGCCCCTTCGGCGCTTCGGGCGTGGGCGAAATGCCCCTTACCGCGCCGCATGCGGCCATCATCAACGGCATCTACAATGCCTGCGGCGCGCGTATTCGCCATCTGCCCGCGCGGCCCGAAAAGGTCTTGGAGGCCATGCCCAGGTAAGGTAGGTGTAAGGTAAAAGCAATACGGGGGAGGGGACTTCAGTTGCCGGGGGGCGACGTGCTCTCCGGCAGCTGAAGAACCTCTTTCTCCTGTATTCCGCTCCCCTGGATTGTATTTTTTCTTGTGACGCGGGAGCGGCCTGGCCGCATGCCGCGTCACATGTTTTTTATGTTTTGCCTGGCCGCATTTACAGTGGAGCGGTATGTGCGCGGTTTGTCCCGCCAGGGCATTTTCACTCTGAAATTGTTCTGGCGACTGCGTGAGCAAGCGCAATTTATTTGCGCTGCTAAGCGCCGAAGTAAACTTTGAGAATGTACATTCTCAAAGTTAATCTACTCTAAAGTCCGACCTCAGCGAGAACAGCATTATGATGGATCAGAAGCGCCTGCATGAAATCGAAGCCCGCTGTACCCAGGAAAGTCCCCCGCGCTGTCGGGCGGCCTGCCCCTTTGATCTGGACGTGCGCCTTTTTATGGCGCGCATGGCCGAGGGCAAATGCGGCGAGGCCCGTAAGCTTCTGGAACGCCATCTGCCTCTGCCCGGCATCATGGCGCGCATCTGCGATGCGCCGTGTGAAAATGTCTGCCTGCGGCGCGACCTTGGCGGCAGCGTGG